>CAINHV010000559.1 GCA_903848965.1 uncultured Opitutia bacterium
CCGTTTCGACGGGGCCGAGGCCGAGCAGTTGCGCCGCGCGATGGGCTTCACCAAGGACACCCAGCGGCTGGAGGAAGCGCTGGCCAAGTTGACCACCGCCCTGCGACGCGAAGGCCGCAACGAAGCCGTCGTCAACCGGGTCACGTCGTCCGCGCGCTCCTTTGCCGCCTACGGTTTCCCCGAGTCGCATGCCATCAGCTTCGCGCTGCTCGCCTACGCCAGCACCTGGCTGAAGGTGCACCGGCCCGCGGAATTCTACGCCAGCCTGCTCAATCACCAACCCATGGGATTCTACTCGCCGGCCTCGCTCCTGCAGGACGCGCGGCGCCACGGCTTGAAGGCCCTGCCAGCCTGCGTCTGCGCCTCGGACTGGGCCTGCACGGTGGTGGACCCGAAAACGATCCGGATCGGCCTGCGCTACGTCAAAGGCCTCCGCGAAGCCGCCGCCCGCCATCTGTTCGACGCCCGGGCAGAGGGCGCGTTTGCCTCACTCGACGATTTTCTGCGCCGCACCGCCTGCAACGCGGGCGAACGCCGCAGCCTCGCCGCGGTGGGTGCCCTCAACGCCCTCGCCGTCCACCGCCGCGCCGCGCTCTGGCAGGTCGAGGCCGCGTGGTCGGAACACGAGGGCCTGTTCAAACATTACGCCGCTGAGGCTGCGGCCCACGCTCCGGGTGAGGACGTCGCCGTCGCGGAAGACCGCGCGGAAATTTCGCCGCTCGCGCCGATGACGCTCACCGAGCGGTTGCGCGCGGATTTCCAAGGACTGGATCTCACCACTGGCACGCACCCCATGGCCCTCCTGCGCGATCGGCTGCCCGACGTCTGCCCGGCCCGAAACCTGAAGGACGTGCCCAATGGCCGCCGCGTCAGCATCGCCGGCTCCGTCATCTGCCGCCAGCGGCCGGGCACGGCGAAGGGGTTCGTCTTCATCAGCCTCGAGGACGAAACCGGCATCGCCAACGCGGTGGTCCTGCCCGCGTTTTTCGAACAGCACCGCCTGCTGATCACGCAGGAATCCTCGCTGAAGATCACGGGGCCGCTACAGAACGTCGCCGGCGTCATCCACGTGAAGGCCGAACGGATCGAGGCCCTCACCGACCACGCCCTGCCGGCCCAGGCCTCGCATGATTTTCGGTGAGGGGGTCCGCTCCGAAGCGACGAGCGCCCGAGAGTGGATTCCGTGGCTGCGAGCAACCGTGTCGCTGAACGAGAAAAACTTTGTGTCGGGCCGCAAAAGGGTTCCGCCGCCCAAGTGGAGGGCCGAGCTCTGCCGAGGCCGCATTTAGATCGTTCGATGAACCGGCCTCGACGGAGCTCGGCCCTCCATGGAAGCCGGATCCCCGTGGCTGCGAGCGTGAGCGAGTGGCGGCACGACATTCCTTAAGTTGTTTCGCACCTGGGTGGCACGGGTCTCTCGACCCGTGAACCGGGATCGGAATGTATTCCACGGGTCAGGAGACCCTGCCACTCGAACGGGCCGCCACTCGCTCACGCTCGCAGCCACCGGGAACAAGGGTGGAATTCGCGCGGCCCTTTCGTTTCATTCGTCCGCGGTTTGCATGCCGCAGAAATTTCCTTTGCTTGGGGGGCTTCCTCCCATGCCTCCGCCCAGACGATTCCTCAGCCGCCGCATGTTCCTCGCCCAGGGACTTCTTGTGGCCGGAGTCGGGGCCGGTGCGTGGACCGCCATGTCTTCCAATTGGTACGCCCGTTTTTTTCGTGAACGTTTCAACGAACTGGGCCGCGACATCCCAGTGGCGCCGCATCGTCCCGATCCTTCGCGCTGGAACGATCGCGACCTGACCTTCGCGTGGCTCGGGCACGCCTCGATCTTGGTCAACTTTCACGGCGTCCGCATCCTCCTCGATCCCGTCCTGTTCCCTCGCATCGGCGTGAACCTCGGGCTGGGCACGCTGGGGCCACAGCGGTTGACGGCGCCCGCCCTGACCGTGGACCAACTGCCCGAGATCGATCTCGTGCTCGTCACCCACGCGCACTTCGACCACCTCGACACCCGCACCCTCGGCTCGATTCCCGGAAAGCCCTTTGCGGTCATGGCGGCTGACACAGCGGATCTCCTGCCGCGGAAAAACTATGCCGGGGTAAAAGAATTGCGCTGGGGCGAGGCCACCACCGTGGACACGCCGCGCGGAGGGGTGACGGTCCGCGCCATCGAGGTGAAGCACTGGGGCGCCCGGATTCGCCGCGATACGTGGCGCGGTTACGCCGGCTTCGTCGTGGAGCGGGACGGTAAGAAACTGCTCTTCGGCGGCGACACTGCCGACACGGCACTGTTTGCGGAGCACCGTCGCTGGGGCCCCTACGAAGCGGCATTCATGCCGGTGGGCGCTTACGATCCGTGGATCCGGAATCACTGCACGCCCGAGCAGGCCGTCAGCATGGCCAATGCCGCCCGCGCCGGCCGCTTTGTGCCGCTGCACCACCAGACCTTTCGCCTCAGCAATGAGCCGTTCCGCGAACCCATCGAACGGACACAGGCCGCGCTGGGCAGCGAACTCGATCGCCTCGCGCTGTCCGACATCGGACAGACGTTCGTGGTGAAGGCCTGAGGTGGATTTTTGTGGGGCGCTTCCGCCTGAAGGCGGAATGCCCGTCCCGATCACTCCTGCAGCGTGAAGGCGAACACCACGTTGCCCGCGGACAGCGCGACGTACTGCTTGCCATCGACCGAGTAGCTCATCGGTGAAGATCCATTGGCCCCATTGGTCTGGAAGTGCCAGAGGTGTGCGCCGGACTTCGCATCGAGCGCCGTCATGTTGCCATCGCGCGTCGAGGCGAAGAGCACGTTGCCGCCGGTCGCGAGCACGCCGTTGCTGAGCGAGCCCTGGAAGATCTTGAAGTCCCACATCGTCTTTCCCGTGTCGGGATCGAGCGCCTTGATGCCCGAGTTTGGCGCGGGCTGATCGGGGCGACGGGCGGGTGCCGACCGTGACGCGGCCCGGCCGAGGTATAGCTGGCCGCGCTGCATCGTCTGCGGCTCGCTGACGTACTGCTGTCCGGCCTCGGAGTAGGCCAGGTAGAACCAACCCGTGGCGGGGCTATACGAGGGCGATTGCCAGTTGGTCGCTCCGCCGGCCGTCGGATAAACGAGGAAGCTTCCCTCGGGGCTCGAGTTCGAACCGGGAATTTGCTGCGGTCGGCCCTTGGCATCGAAGCCTGCATTCCAGTTCTGATAGATGAAGGGCGTGCCGGAGAGAAATTCGCCGGTGGTGCGATCGAGCACATAGAAGTGCGCGTTGCGGTCGGCATGCAGCAGGAGCTTTCGCATCTGGCCGCGCCAGGGACGATCCACGAGCACCATCGCCTGCTGCGAATCCCAGTCGTGGCCGTCGTTCGGCGTGAACTGGAAGTGCCACTTCAACTTGCCGGTGTCCGGATCGAGGGCGACGACCGAGTCGCTGTAAAGGTTGTCGAGCTCGCCGCGCCCGACGCGATCGATCTGCGCGGCGGGATTGCCCACGGCCCAATACAGCGTGTTCAAACCCGCATCGAAGGAACCGGTCAGCCAGGTGGGCGCACCGCCGAACTTCCAGCTATCGCCGAGCCAGGTCTCGTTGCCCGGCTCCCCCGGACCCGGCACGGTGCAGAAACGCCAAAGGCGTTTTCCCGTCGCCGCGTCATAGGCGTCAATGAAGCCACGGGTCCCGTACTCGCCGCCCGCGATGCCCGTGACCACCATGTCCTTCAGCACGAGCGGCGGGCTCGTGAGATTGTATCCTTCCATGGTGTCCGCGACGGGCGTCTCCCAGAGCTGCTGGCCAGTCCGCGCATCGAGTGCGATCAGGACGGCATCGAGCGTGCCGATAAACAGTCGATTACCGAGAATCGCGACGCCGCGGCTGTAGGGATTGATCTGATACGGGTTCACCGTCTTCTGCTGCCGCGACCAGCGCCAGATCTGCCGGCCGGTGCGGGCGTCGAGTGCGGTGACAGTGGTCGGGTTGCCGCTGCCAGTCGCATACATGATGCCGTCCACGACGAGCGGGGTCCCCTCGATCACCGAACCGCCCAGGATCGGAAAGCTCCACGCCGGCTTCAGCTGGCGCGCGTTGGCCGGGTTGATCTGGTTCAGAGCCGAGTAATGCGTGGCCTGGTAATTTCCCCAATACATCAGCCAGTTCTGGGGTTCCGCGTCCGACTTGAGCAGCCGCTCATACGACACTCCGCCCGTCACGGACTGTGTGACCACCTTTGCCAAATCGCGCTCCTTCTGGGCGCTCAGATAGGCCACCAGGTTGGTGATCTCGGTCGCATTGAGCCGGCTTTCGTAATCGCCGGGCATCAGCGATCGCTCCTCGGTTGTCACTGATGCCATCCGCTGCTTGTCGATCAGGTGGAGCTTACCTTGCGCGTCCACGAGTTGCACGGTGTAGAGATCCTCGTTGCGGCGCACGCCACGGATTTCCTGACCCGTGGGAGTCTTGACCACGACCGTCACCGGGGGTGGACCGCCCCGTCCGCCTCTTCCCCCGCGCGCCGCGGGATCGACCGGAGGCGGACTGTTGGGCGCGATAATTTTCTGGCGAAGAGCCGCCGGCGTGAGCCGGGCGGCGCCGGAAAGATCCGGTCCGGTGATTCCGCCGCGGCCATTAACCTCGTGACATTCCGCACAGGTCGCGCGGCCAAAGAAGAGTGACTCGCCCGCGGCGATGTCACCCGGAACCGCCGGCGCATTGGCGGCCGGCGCGTTCGTCTCCTGCAGGGTGCGCACATAGCTGACGAGTTCCCAGGTCTGCTGATCGGTGAACACCGCAAAGGGCGGCATCTGGGTGCCGGCAACGCCGTTCCTGATCACGCGGAACAGATCGGTGTCCGCGTTACCGTACTTGAGCACCGCCGGGTTGTTGAGCGCGGAACCGCCGCGATCGCGATCGCCCTGACCGGAGGCGCCGTGACAGATCTGGCAGGTGACCTCGAAAATCTGCCGGCCGGCGAGCGCGGCCGCGGGGTTGGCAGCGAGCGGGTTCACCACGGTATCGGCGGCCGGAACCGGTTGGGCCAGCAATGAGCCGGCGAGCAGCGGCAGGAACGCGAACACCCGGGGCAAATTGGAACGGTGCATGGGCGGGCAGACTACGGCGCACCGTTCCCTAAACAAGCGGGATTCAAACGGGGCGGGCCCAGATCTCTTCCTTCTTCCTTCTGATGGTTTCCTTTGCCACCGTCCTGCCGCGACCACCATGAGCCAGCCGACGAAACTCCTCCTGATCGATGACGATCCGCTCGTGGCGCAGCTCATCACGATGCTGGTGGCGACATTTCGCGAACCCTACACCGTGGAGCACTCGCCCCAGTATGCCGGCGGCCTGCAGCGCCTGCTGACCGGATCGTACGCCCTCTGTCTGCTCGATTACCGGCTTGGCGATGGCGACGGATTGCAACTGCTCGCCGAAGCGAAGGCGCAGAAGTGCGCCACGCCCATCATCCTGATCACAGGCGACACGCGCGAAGAAACCGATCTCGCCGCGATGGAAGGCGGCGCGGCCGACTTCATCAACAAAGGCGACGTCAAGGCCGACGTGCTCGAGCGGGCGATCGACTACGCGATCAAAACGGCCCAAACCCTCCAGCAACTGCACGCGGCCAAGAAGGGTCCGTCCAGTTGAGGCGTCCGCTCGCGGCGCCCACCGCGGGTTCCGACACCGGAACGCTCGGGTTCGCGCATTGGCTCGTTTTCGCCGGGCTGCTGGTAGCGCCCAATCTTGCCCTTCGCCGGCTGGAGCCGGCGCTCGAAACCCAGTGGATCCTTGCCGCCTGGCTGGTTCTGTCGGTCGTGACCTATGTGGTCTACGCCCTCGACAAGCGGAAGGCCCGCGCCCGGACGACACGAACAAGCGAAGCCACGCTGCATGTCCTCTCGTTGATCGGCGGCTGGCCGGGGGCGTACCTCGCCCAATATCGCCATCGGCACAAGACGGCCAAGGCTGTTTTCCAGTTCGTCTTCTGGCTGACCGTGGCCGCCTACCAGTTCGCCGCCATCGACTGCCTGCTCGAATGGGAAATTAGCCGGAGCGTCGTTTCCCGTCTGACGGCCTGAGCCGGGATCGCGCCGTTAACTGGAGGGTCGTCGCTTGTCGACGGGCCCGTTTTTCCATGGGAATTTGGGCCTGCCGACGAGCGGCAGCCCTACACCAATCGGTTTCAGACCGATCGCAGGTGAAGAGCCGTCCGACGGCACAGTTGCGGCCAAGCTGAAATTCCTCCCGGCCCTGCCCTCAAACGCGTTCCGCCGCGTAAACCTCGAGCGCTTCCCCCTCGCCCTGACGCCAGCGGATGTTCCAACCCGCGAGCGTCATGCCATAGGTCCGCGCCGGATCGTCGTGATAGGCCGGACCGACATCGAGCCGGAGCACCTGGCGCAGGATTTCCGTGGTGGTCGCACCGAGTTGTTCGGCGATTTCCGCCGGGATCAAAATGCCCGCCGGATCGCCGGCCGGCGGGGCCGCGTTGGCCCAGTCCGCGGAGGCGGATGACTGCGCCTCGCACCAGGGCAGGTACGGTTTGAGATCGTACACCGGGGTGCCGTCGACGGCGTCGACGCCCGCAACGCGAACCACGCCCGGATCGATCGCAAGAATCCGCACGAGCGAAAGTCCCAGGCCATTGGGCCGGTTCGGCGAGCGGGAGGCGAAGACGCCGACGCGCGCATTCCCGCCGAGCCGGGGCGGACGCACCACCGCACTGCCCGTCCAGGGGGGATTCTGGTGAAACCCGGTGATAAGCCAGACGTGCGAAAATGCCTCCAATCCGCGGGTGAACTCCGGGGCCGCGAATTCCGGCAGAAACTCCACGCGGCCCTCCGCGGCTGGCACCAGGCCGCTCTGGCGCGGCACTCCAAACTTCTCCGCGAACGGCGTCCGAAGAATGGCGACGGGGCGAATGACGGAGTCGGACATCGAAACTGGAGTCTGTCCCGTCGCGCAAACGCTAGAGGGCGCCGAGTTCGGAGCGGGCGAACCAATGCTCCATCGACGTCGGGGTATCGGCCGCGAGCGCCTTCTGGAAATACTCCCGCGCGGCCGTGGTGTCCCCGGCGAGCAGTCGCCTGACCCCGGTGAAAAACCAGACGGCGCAGGCCCGGCTTCGGTCCTTCGCCGCCTCGGCGGAGGTCGCGATCGCAATGAAACCGGATTCGTTCAAGTCGCCGGTCAGGAAGGCAAGGACCTGATCGGCCAGGGCGGGAGTCACGCGGGCGGCACGTTGGGCAAGAAAGGCCTTCAGGTCGGTGTCGGCCGCAGCGCGCTCGCCGAGCCGGCTGCGCGCCAGCCACACACAGATCTGCACCTGATCCACATCTTCGCCCGAAAGGTCCAGCGTGCGACGGAAGTCGGCGAGCGCTCCCGCCCAATCCTTCTGCTGGTAACGCAAGATCCCGCGATCCATATAACCGAGCGCGTACTTCGAATCGATCTCCACCGCGCGATCGTGATCGCGGCGAGCCTCGGCCAATGCGCCTCGCGCCTGCTGCACGGCGCCCCGGCTGTTGTAGGCGACGGCGGAGTTCGGGGCGAGGTCGATGACACGGTCGTAATCAGAAATGGCGCCGTCGAAGTCGCCGGAGTCCCGCTTCGCCACGGCGCGGTTGCCGAGCGCGGCGATGTAGTTCGGATCCAGCGCGAGCGCCCAGTCATAGTCCGAAATTGCCGCCGCATAACGGCCCATGGCATGACGCGCCAAGCCGGAATTATACGAGACCACGGCCTTCCGCAGACCGAACTCGAAAGCACGTTCGTAATCCGCCACGGCACCCTCGAGGTCACCTTTCACCTGCCGCTGTTGCGCCCGCAGCGCGTGGACCACGCCGGACTTGGCATCGAACTTGAGGGCGTTGTCGTAATCGGCAATCGCCCCATCGACGTCATTGCGAGCCTGCTTCAGCAGTCCTGAATTCTTGTAGGCCTCGGGATAACGCACTCCGTTCTGAAAGCCCTTGGCATAGTCGGCAATCGCGGCCTCGTACTCGCCCTTCAGGCGCCGCACGTCGGCCCGGAGCATGTAGGCGAGTCCATGCTTCGGATCGATCTCCAAGGCCTGGTCATAGTCCGCGATGGAGCCGGCCAGATCGCCCTGGATCTGTCTGACCTCGCCACGATTGGTCAGAGCGATCGGGTGTCGCGCCTTGCGGGTGAGGGCTCGGTCGTAGTCCGCAATCGCGCCGGCGAAATCCTTGTTCTTCTGCTTTGCCAGCGCGCGGTCCACCCATTCGTCCGCCGAAGGCCCCCGGGGCGACAGCACCAGACCCACGATGGCCAGCATCAACACCGTGGCCGCGAGGCCCCACATCGTCGCACGCACACGC
>CAINHV010000560.1 GCA_903848965.1 uncultured Opitutia bacterium
CCCCTGATAGCGGCCGTCGACACTCGCGCCGGTGCGGCCGGCCATGACGTTGGTGTCGATGTAAACGGGATACACCGGATCGGGAATCGCGAGGCGGATGTCGCCAGCGAAGATTTCCTGGATGTTGCCGCAGTCGCACTTCGCGCCGTCGGAAACGAAGATCTCGTCGGCATCGATCTTGCAGCCGCGGGCGGCGTAGTCGTGCTTGGCGATCGCGTCGCGGAGGAACGCATAGCCTTGCTCGGGGCCGTAACCCTTGAAGGTGGCGCGGTTCGCCATCTCGTCAGTCGCGGCGTGGAGCGCCTCGACGCACACGGGCGGCAGTGGCTCGGTGACATCGCCGATGCCGAGCCGGATGACGGGCTTGGTCGGGTTCGCGGCGACATAGGCGCTGACGCGCTTGGCGATGTCGCTGAAAAGATAGGAGGCCTTGAGCTTGGTGTAGTTCTCGTTGAGGCGGATCATGGAGGAAGTGGTTGGGTGGCCCTGTCACTGCGAGCCGCAGAACGGCGAGGCAACCCAGCAAATCGCGCGCGGGGTGGCCTCGTCATTCCCAGCCCGCCCCAACGGGCGCGGCGAAAAACTTGAACAAACGTACCTGCACCGGTTAGTTCAAGCCCGACGTTTCCCGCCCCGGGCTGCACCCCATGCATAAATTCGAATCTGTCTCCGACATGCGGACCGCCGCCGCCGCCGCCCGCCAGGAACGGAAGACCATTGCCCTCGTGTCCACGAGCGGCGCCCTGCATGCGGGGCACGCCGCCCTGATTGCGGTCGCGAAGGGGCGGGCCAAGTGGGTGGTGGTGTCGATTTTTCCCAATCCGCTCGCCTTCGACCCGCGCGAAAACTTCAGCGCCTATCCGCGAAGCCCGGACGCGGACCTGCGCCTGTGCGAGGACTTGGGCGTGGACGCCGTTTTTCAGCCGACGACGGAGGACTTTTATCCCAAGGGTTACGCGACCTTCCTCGTGGAGGAGGCCGTCAGCAAACCCCTCTGCGGCGTCTCGCGCCCCACGCATTTCCGCGGGGTTGCGACCGGCACGGTGAAGCTGTTGAACATCATCCAGCCCGACGTGATGGTGATGGGCCAGCGCGACGCGCAGCAGGCGGCGGTGATGCGGAAGGTGATTCAAGATTTGAGTTTTGGAACCGAGGTGGTGCTGGCGCCGACGGTCCGCGACGCGGAGGGTCTCGCGATCTCGGTGCGAAATCGCGATCTCACGGCCGGCCAGAAACAGGAGGCGCTCTCCATTCCGGCCGCCTTGCAGCGGGCGAAGGAAATGGTCGCCCAAGGTGTCCGCAGTCCGGATCGGATCATCGCCGAGGCCACGCACCTCCTCGGCGAGCGGCGGCGCATTCGCGTGATCTATGTTTCGATGGTCGATCCCAACACGATGGAGCCGATGCGGGAGGTCGTGCCGGGGCGGACGCTGCTGGCGATCGCGGTCTGGGTGGACGAATTCCGCCTGATCGACAGCGCCATCCTTTGAGTGGCATGGGTCTCCTGACCCAGGAAATGCGCGACGGAAAAGCCGGACGGCTGGCCGGAGGACTTCACGGGTCGGGAGCCCCGTGCCACGCCTGAGATGGAGCCACGAGCGCCCGCGAGTGGATGCACCGCCTCCGATTCCTGGCTTTCTGGTCGCAGGCTCCAGCATGGCCTGAAGCCATCGGATCACATTCCGGTGGAAATCCGTGAGGCGACTGTCATTCGTCACGCGATGCCAGCTTCCGACGCGGATCTTCGCCCGACTTTGCTTTCGCTCTCTCACGAACTGGGCCGCGAGGATCGCCGGCTCGCGATTCTCGGCGAGGGCAACACGTCGGCCCGTGTGTCGGCGGACACGTTTCTGGTCAAGGCGAGCGGATCGAACCTCGCGACGCTGTCGCCGCTCGGGCTGACCGAGTGCCGATTCTCCCCGCTGCTGGCGTTGCTCGATCGGAAGCGCGCGGCGGACGCCGAGGTCGATGAGATCCTTTTCGAGTCGCGGGTCGATGGTGCGTCGAAGAAGCCCTCGGTCGAGGCGGTCTTCCATGCCTACCTGCTGACCTTGCCGGGAGTGAACTTCGTGGGCCACACGCACGCCGTGACGGTGAACCAGATCCTCTGTACAAAGCATGGGCGCACCTTTGCCCGGCGCCGGATTTGTCCGGACGAAGTCGTCTGCTGCGGCGGCGAAAGCGTTTTTGTGCCGTATGCGGATCCCGGTTTGAAACTGGCCCAGGCGATTCGCGCCGCGGTGGTGGCGTACATCAAGCGGCTGTCACGTCCGCCCCGCGTGATCCTGCTCGAGAACCACGGGATCATCGCGATCGGGGCGACCCCGGCCGCGGTGCTCGCGGCCACGCTGATGGCGGCAAAGGCGGCGGAGATTTTTGTCGGGGCGATGGCAATTGGCGGCGGCCCGCGTTTCATGACGCCAGCGCAGGTCGAGCGCATCGCCGGCCGGCCCGACGAACACTACCGGCAGCAGGCGCTGGGGATTTGAGGCGCCGACGCAGCCGGGATCATGCCGTTGACTGTAGGGCCGTCGCTCGCGCCGGGCCCGTTTGGCCGCGTGAATTAGGGGCCTGCCGTCGAGAGGCAGCCCTGCACCAATCGGTTTTGGCCCGCCCGCCGTTGAAAGGCCTGCGACCGCACAGTTCCGACTACGGCGGATATCCTTTCCTGCTTACCGCAGGAACGCCTCGTGCAATCCGCCATCGACCGTGATGACCTGGCCGGTGGTCTTGCTGAGCCGCTGGCTGACGAGGAGGAAATAAGCCTCAGCCTGATCGGCGGGCGTAATCGGGGCCTTGGTCAGCGTGCGGTCGGCATAGAAGCGGGCGAGTTTGCCGACCAGTGACTCGGTGGCTTCGTCGTCGGTGTACGGAATATTATACTTCGCGAGCGAGCCGATCACGCGGTCGCGCGGAAACATCGCCGAGCCCTGCACGACCGTCGCGGGGGCGACGCCGTTGACCCGGACGAGCGGGGCGAGTTCGACAGCGAGTTCGCGGACCAGGTGATTCGCGGCGGCCTTCGAGGTGTCGTAGGCGAGCGATCCCTTCTTGGGCACGACGGCGTTGGCCGAGGTCGTGAGCACGAGCGAGCCGGGCAGGCCCTGCTCCTTCCAGGTTTTCGCCGCTTCGTCGCCGACGAGGTAGCTGCCGGTGACGTTAACCGCGAAGGTCACAGCCCACTTGTCGTCCGGGATGTGGCCGGTGGTGTCGCTCGGCGCGAAGATGCCGGCGGTGACGCAAATCGAGTCGAAGCCACCGTAGGCGAGCGCGACGTCGTTGAGCATGGCGCGGATCGAGGCGCGGTCGGTGACATTCGCGGCGAGGCCGACGGCCGGACCGCAGTTCGAAACGCCGGAGCCGGCGACGCCGATCCCAACGCCGAGCTTCTGCGTGATCTCGCCCGCCGTGGCCTGGGCGGCGGCGAGATTGAGATCGACGCAAACGACATGGGCGCCGTCCTTCACGAGGCGGAGTGCGGTTTCGCGGCCGATGCCGGAGCCGGCACCCACGACCACGGCGACGTGGCGGGCGAGTTCCTTCTCGGCGGGCATCCGCTTCAGTTTCGCCTCCTCGAGCAGCCAGTACTCGATGTCGAAGGCCTCCTGCTGCGGCAGCGCGATGTAGGTGTCGATCGCCTCGGCGCCACGCATCACCTCGACCGCGCAATTGTAGAATTCGGCGGTCACGCGCGACTCGGACTTGTCCTTGCCCCACGCGATCATCCCGAGCCCGGGGATCAGCACCACCGTGGGATTCGGATCGCGCAGCGCCGGCGAGTTGGCGCGCTTGCAGCGCGTGTAGTAGGCGGCGTAGTCGCTGCGATAGGCGACGAGCGCCGTGGCCAGCTTCTGCTTCAGGGCGGCGGTGTCCTCGGTCTGCGGATTCCAGTCGACGTAGAGTGGCTTGATCTTGGTGCGGAGGAAGTGGTCAGGGCAGGAGGTGCCGAGCGCGGCGAGCCGGGCGGCGTCGTGCGAGTTGACGAAGCGGAGCATCTTCTCGTCGTCCTGGATCGTGCCGAGGAAGCGGCGCTGCTGCGAAACCTGGCCGCGCAGCCACGGCAGGATCGCGGCCAGCGTCGCGCGGCGCTGGGGCTCAGGCAGCGTCTGGAATTTCGCCCCGGCGAAGGCGGCGTCGTCGCCGCCCTTCGCGGCGTATTTTTTCTCGATGTAGGCGGCGGCGCGCTCGATGCAGTCGAGCGTGTAGGTGTAGCAGGCCTTCTCGTCGTGGTCCCACGAGATGAACCCATGCTGGCCCATCATGATCGATCGAATCTTCGGGTGCTTCTGCGTGAGCGCCTGCATGGCGAGCCCGAGCTCGAAGCCGGGGCGCATCCACGGCACGTAGCCCATCTCGCCGCCGAAGATTTCCTGCGTGAGCTGGGCGCAGTTCTGGGACGCGGCGATCGCGATGATCGCGTTCGGGTGCATGTGATCGACATGTTTGGCCGCGATGAAACTGTGGAGGGGCGTGTCGATTGAGGACGCCCGCGGGTTCAGGTTGAAGGTCGCATGGGTGTACATGCCGACCATGTCATCCTCGGCGGGCGACTTGTAGCCCCGGTCGGTCCGCGCAGCGTAGAGCGACTGGAGATCGATCAGCTTCTGCTGGTAGAGGGACGAGAAATTCTCGCGCGTGCTCGTGCGCAGGTCGCCGCCGGAACCCTTGACCCAAAGGACATCGACCGACTGCCCGGTGAGAGGATCCTTCTCGGCCAGCTTGGCGGACGTGTTGCCGCCGCCGGTGTTGGTGATCCGCTGGTCGCTCCCGAGGAGGTTCGAGCGATAGATCAGGCGGCCGACGGGATCGAGCGACGCCGCCTTGGCGTCGTCCCAGAGAAAGTTGACGTAGTTGTACGATGGCACGGGAGGAATGTCTTCAACCGGCCCGGCGCGCGGTTCAAACAAATTGGCGGCGACGACGCGAAGCCCGGCCAGGGCCGTCCTTGTAGCGACGAGCGCGAGCGAGTCGAACGACACGCCGTCCGCCGTCAGCTGCAGGGTCGTCGCCCGCGACGGGCCCGCTATGCTTGGGGCCTGCCGACGAGCGGCAGTCCTCCACGAACCGCTCCTGAAATCTGAATCGCCTCCGGGCCGGTTCCGGACATCGGTGGAGGCATGATAACGAATCGACCCCTGCCGCAAACCTGGGACCTCACTTCGTACTTTCCGACCTTCGATGGCCCGAGTTATCGGGTGTTTCGCGCCGCACTGGCCGCCGACCTGAAAACGCAACTGGCCCGTGCGACCGCGCTCGCCGCGTTGAGTCCCGCGCCGGGCAGCGCTCGTGACTGGGCGGCGGCCTTCGTCGGCTGGGAAGACCTGATTGTCCGGCTGACGCATTTCTCGTCCTATCTCGGCTGCCTGAGCGCCGCCGACTCGGCGAGTGAGGCGTATCAGGCCGAGGAGGCGGCGCTGTCGATGCTCGCCGCTGAGGAGTCCAAGGTGAAGACGCAGCTCTTGCGCGGACTTCGTCCCGCGGATGACGCCGCTTTCGCGGCCCTGTTGGCTGAGCCGGCGCTCGCGGGCGCGAGTCATCTGGTGAAGCGCTTTCGCGCCGAAGCCGTTTACCAGATGGATGCCGCGCAGGAGGCGCTGGCGTCGGATCTCGGCGTGGATGGGTTCAAGGCGTGGAGCCGGCTCTACGATACGATGACGGGGAAGATGTCGTTCGAGATGACTTTCCCTGATGGCCGCAAGGAAACGGTTCCGATGGCGCAGCGCCGCGCGCTGATGACCAATCCGGATCGGGCCATTCGGCAGACCGCGTTTGTCGAGGGCAACAAGGTCTGGTCAGCGGCCGGCGATGCCTGCGCGGCGGCGATCAATGCCCTGGCTGGCACGCGCCACACGCTCTACGCGCGGCGCGGGCGCGGGCACTTCCTCGCTGCGCCGCTGCACGATGCGGCCCTCGACCAGGGGACGCTTGATGCGATGTTCGCCGCGATTGCGGAGAACTACGCGCTGCCGCGGAAGATCATGCAGATCGGCGCCCGGCTGCAGGGCACGCCGGCGCTCGCCTGGTACGATCTCGAGGCGCCCCGGCCGCTGGATCCGCTGCCGGAAATTTCGTGGGAAGACGGCATCGCGATGGTGCAGGACGCGTTCGATTCGGCCTATCCGCGGCTGGGCGATTATTTCCGCGACTCGGTCCGCCGCCGCTGGCTCGAGGGGGAGAAGCGCGCGAACAAGCGCTCGGGGGCGTTCTGCACCGGATCGTCGCTGACGCGCGAGGAGCGAATCTACATGACGTTCAACGGCACCGTCGGCGATGTCGTGACGCTGGCACACGAGGCCGGCCACGCGTGGCACTCGCATGTCCTGGGCACTCTGCGTCCCATTGCGCGGGATTACCCGATGACGCTGGCGGAGACGGCTTCGACGTTTGCGGAGAAGATCCTCGTCCACGGCCTGCTCTCGGCGAAGGGCATGACGCCGGCGCGGCGGGCCTTCCTCCTCGACATGGAGACGAACCACATGCCGGCCTATCTACTGAACATTCCGGTGCGCTTTCTCTTTGAGCGGCGGTTCTACGAGGAGCGGAAGTCGGGGGTCGTGAGTGTGTCGCGGCTGTGCGAGCTGATGAGCCAGGCCCAGCAGGAGGTGTATGGTCCAGCGCTGGACGCGGAATCCTGCGATCCGTGGTTCTGGGCGTCGAAGCTCCACTTCTTCATTTCGGACGTCTCGTTCTACAATTTCCCGTATACGTTTGGCTTTCTGTTGAGCCAGGCGCTCTTCACGCAGTTCCGGCGCGACGGCGCGGCTTTCCTGCCGAAGTACGAGAGTTTCCTCGCCGCCACGGGCAGTGCGTCGTGCGAGGACGCAGTCCGCTCGACGCTCGGCTGGGACATTCGCCAGAAGGAGTTCTGGGCCGAGGCGATCGCCGGCTGCGGCGGGTCGGTCGAAGAATTCGAGGCGGCGATCCAGGCGCGCGCCGGGAAGTAGCGCCGGTCTCCGACCGGCGAAAGCGAAGAGGTGGAACGTACTCCGCCGGTCGGAGACCGGCGCTACTTTCCCGGCGTATACACCGTCTGCTTCAGCGTGGCGCCGAGGTGGCGGCGGAAGGTCGCGAGATCCTTGACGGCGCGAAGGGCGATGAGCTGGCTCGCGAGGTTGCCGACGGCGGTGCCCTCGAGGGAGAACGACACCACGGGCACCCCGGCGGCGTCCGCCGTCGCCTGGCACAGCAAACGGTTCTTGGAGCCCCCGCCCACGATGAGGATCCGGCGGAATTTCCGTCCGGTCATCCGTTCGAAATTTCGCATGGCCGCAGCATGGCCGTGGCCGAGCGAGGCGCAGATCAGGCGAACGTAACCGGCGAGATCGCGCGGCGGTAACACGCGCAATTTCCTCAGTTGCCGATCAATCGTCGCGCGCATCGACGGTGGATTGGCGAACGCGGGATCCGCCACGTCGAGCAGTTTGGCCGGCGCCGGACGGCGCTCGGCGGCCGTGATTAGCCTGGCCCACTCGCGATCGGTGGTCGGCCGCGAGGCAAAATCCTTCAGCGTGCCCTCCAGCAGCCAGAGCCCGATGACATTAGTCAGGGGCCGGTACCGGCCGTCGCCGATCCGCTCGTTGGAAATCCGGGCCGCGAGCGCGTCGGCCCCGAGCACCGGGATGTCGCTTTCGAAGCCGACGAGCGACCACGTGCCGGAGCTAATGTAGAGGTCCGAGCCATCCGGCGCCGCCGGCATCGCGTCGTAGGCGCACGCGGTGTCGTGACCGGGCACCGCGATCACCTGCACTCCAGCGAGCGCGGGCAGTCCGCGCACGCGCCCGAGCTTGGTCCCGGCCGCCACCGGCGGCGTGAACCAGTGCGCCGGAATGCGAAAGTGATTGAGCGCGGTCCGTGACCACTGGGTGGAGTGGACATCGAGGAGCTGCGACGTGCTCGCGATCGAGAGTTCGTTCGCCATCCGGCCCGAGAGGAGGAAATTGAAATAGTCCGGGAGGAAGAGGCAGCGTGTGGCGAGATCCTCGATCGCGGGACAGGCGGCGACGACCTCGGCGAGTTGCAGCGACGAGTTGTAGAAAACATTCGGCACGCCCGTGGCCGCATAGAGCCGGGCGAGCGCGGCGCGGGTGTTGGCCAGCCGGTGGAGCCCGGCCTGCGTCCGGGCGTCGCGGTAGGCGTGGACCGGAAATACGAGCCGGCCGAGATCGTTGACGAGCGCGTAGTCGACGCCCCAGGTGTCGACGCCGACAGAGGCGAGCTTCGCGCCCTGCGGGAGCGCCGCGACGGCCTGCGCAAGACCGGCCTGCACTTCCTGCCAGAGCGTGCCGAGATCCCAATAATCGTGGCCGCCCAGCGTGTGGAAGGAATTCGGGAAACGGTGGACCTCGCGGAGCGTCAGCCGGTTTCTGGTCCACGCCCCGAGAATGACGCGGCCGCTGGTGGCTCCAAGATCGACGGCGGCGGCGTAAACGGTGGCGGGCATGGGGAAAGCACGAGCAAGAAAAGGATCGGACTGGCCAGCGTCACGGCAATTTCCGCGTGGCACGGGCCTCCCGGCCCGCGGAATGCATTCGGACCGCGATTCACGGGTCGGGAGACCCGTGCCACCCGCTAAGCCTTGAACGTGCGAACCGCCGACCCGGGATTTGCGATTGCAAGGCCTGCCGCGCGCCGCAGCTTTTGGCCCTCTCCGCATGCTCAACCAGGGTCGCACTCCCATCACCGGTCAACGTGTCCAACTCATGGCGACCTGCCTGTGCGATGCGTTCTACGACGATGTTGCCGCGGCGACCGTCGAGGTGCTCGAGCATCTCGGGCAGGAGGTCATTTTCCCGGAAGGGCAGACGTGTTGTGGCCAGCCGGCATTCAATGGCGGCGACTGGGACGCGTCGCGCAAGGTGGTGCGTCACACCGTGCGGACCTTTGCGGGCGATCTTCCCGTGATTGTGCCGAGCGGATCGTGCGCCGCGATGTTGTCCCATGGCGCGGCGCTGGAGTTCGAAAAGGAAAAGGACCTGGGCGAGATCGTGGCACTGGGCCGGCGCACGTGGGAACTGGCGGACTTCATCGTCAACGGACTCGGCGTGAAAGCCTGGCCAGGTCGCTATGACGCGACGGTGGCGTTTCATCGTTCGTGTCATTCGCGCGGGACCGGCAGCGGCGAGGCGGCGACGGCGCTGCTCGAATCGATCGCGGGCGTCACGCTGCGCCCGTTCGGCGAAGGCGAGCAATGCTGTGGGTTTGGCGGGACGTTCGCGGTGACGTTTCCGCACATCTCCGCTGCGATGGGCGATTTGAAATTGGAGCACATCCGCGCCGTGCAGCCCGACGTGCTCGTGTCCGCGGACATGAGTTGCCTGATGCACCTCGGCGGACTCGCGACGAAGGAAGGCCAGCCGATCAAAACCCTCCACCTCGCGCAAGTGCTGCGGGATGCGTTGAAGAAAAGCGGGGCTGCCTGATGCGTACCTCCGGAATCCGCACCTGCCAGCGTAGCGCCGGTCTCCGACCGGCGGCGATCGTGACTCCCGTCATTCCCTCACCGACCGGAAACCGGCGCCGCGGATGAAATTCCAACCCATCGATCTCGCGGCGGCGGGACTCCGGCCGGACAAGCGGGCCTCCGTGTATCAGAGCACGAAGGCGACGCACGAGAAGCGGACGAAGCTGCTGTTCGAGCAGTATAATGACCCCGACCAGCTCCGTCGCTGGGCGGGCGAGGTGAAGCAGCATGCGATCGAAAATCTCGACGCCTATCTGCCGGCGGTGGAGGCGAAGCTGAAGGCGAACGGGGCGCAGGTGCACTGGGCGTCGACCGCGGAGTCCGCCTGCCAGCAGGTCCTGAAGATCATGCGCGCCCGCGGGGCGACGAAGATGGTCAAGGCCAAGACCATGGTCAGCGAGGAGATCGAACTCGCGGATTATCTCGGGCGGCACGGCATCGAGGCGCTGGAGACCGACCTCGGCGAGTTCATCGTCCAGATCGATCACGACCATCCCAGTCACATCGTCCGGCCGATCATCCACAAGAACCGCCGCGAGATCGCGCGCAGCTTCGAACGCGAGGGGCTCGGCGCGTACAACGACGATCCGCAGACGATCACCTCGCGGGCGCGGCAGTTCCTCCGGCATAAATACCTGGCGGCGGACGTCGGCCTCACGGGTGCGAATTTTGTCTCGGCCGAGAGCGGGCGCATGGTGTTGGTTACGAACGAGGGCAATTCGCGTTTCTGCCTCGCGGCGACGAAGTGCCACATCGCGCTGATCGGGATCGAGAAGATCGTGCCGCGGGATTATGATTTGGCGCTGCTGCTGAATCTCCTCGGCCGCTCCGGCACGGCGCAGGAGCTGACGGTGTACACCGAATTTATCACCGGACCGAAGACGGCGGAGCAGCCGGACGGACCGGAGGAGATGCACGTCATCTTCGTGGACAACGGCCGCACGGATGTGCTCGAGAGTGATTGTCGCGAGATTCTCCGCTGCATCCGTTGTGGCGCGTGCCTGAATGTCTGCCCGGTTTATCGGCAGGCGAGCGGGCATGCGTATCGCAGCGTGTATCCGGGGCCGGTCGGGGCGGTGTTGTCGCCGTTGCTGGAAGGAAAGCACGGCTTCGCGAAGAAGGCCGATCTGCCGAAGGCGTCGAGCCTGTGCGGTGCGTGCCATGAAGTTTGTCCGGTGAATATTCCAATTCCGGATTTGCTCCTGCGGCTGAGGAACCGCGCCAATCAGGAGGGAATCGCATCGCCCGGCACGCCGCCGATGGGGGCGTGGGCGCTGCTGGCGTCGCAGCCGCTCGCGTGGCGGACCGCCCTCGTGGCGAGCCAGGTGATGAATCACCTCCCAACGAACCTCCTGCCGATTCCTGCGTTGCGGGCCTGGCAGGAGGAACGCGTGCTGCCGGAGTGGCGGGGCGGCAAGTTCCGGCAGTGGATGAGCCAGCGGAGGAAGGCGAAATGAGCGGACGAGCGAATGTATTTTCGACGGGCCGCGAAATGATCAGCGGCCGCGGGCCTTGGTGGACCGCCTCGCACCGGTGATGAACGAGGAGCGCGAACAAATCATGATGCGGGTCAGGCGTGCTCTCTCGCCGATCCAGGAGCGCGCGGCGCTGCCGCGGTACGATTCGGAAATGGTCGTGCAGCGCGCGATGCTGGCCGGGCGGGATCGCGTGGAGTTGCTCGCGGAGCGGATGCAGCGGGTGAACGGGCAGTTGTTCACCGACGTGCATGCCCTGGTGGCTCATTTGAGTGCGCAGGGTTGGAAACATGGCTATTGCGATCCGGTGCTCTGGCCGGCGCTCGCGGTGCACTTCCAAGGGTTTACGGTCGAACTGGAGTTCGATCGCACGCGGGTGGACGATTATGCGTTCGGCATCACGCGGGCCGCGGGTGCGATCGCGGAGTCAGGTACGATTGTGTTGAACGACACCACGACGTCCCGGCGGTTGGCGGCCCTGACGCCGTGGGTGCACGTGGCCGTGGTGGAACGGGCGACGATCTTCCTCGATGTGCCGGCGGCGATTGCCGGGCTCGGTCCGGATCGGAATGTCATTTGGTGCACCGGCCCCTCGAAGACCGCCGATGTCGAGGGCATCCTGATCGAAGGGGTGCACGGGCCCGGGGTGCAACTGGCGCTGGTGGTGTGAGGGGGGCGCAGCAGGCTGCGACCTGACAAGGACCACGCGGCTTCGGCCTCGAAACGCAATCAGGCGCCGGTCCGAAGACCGGCGCCTGCTGCCATCCAAAGATCCAACCTGAGGACTTATTTCCTGACGGGCGGCGAACCGCGGTGACCGCCACGGCCACCACGACCGGTCGGGGCATCGGCGGGAGGCGTGGGCAGGAATTCGTCGCGGGTGAGCGTGCCGTCGGCGTTCGCGTCGAGCGCGGTGAGACTGGCGCTCGCGTTCGCGATCTCGGTGCTGGAGAGGACCTGATCCTGGTCGGCATCGAGGGCGAGTATCAGCGGGAAGGCCGGGTGCGGGTGATTGGCGTCACCGCCGCGGTCGGGCCGATCTGTGGGCGGGGTCGGGGCGTCCGCGGGCCGGGCCGGGCGAATCTCGTCCTTGGTGACGCTGCCGTCGCCGTTCAGATCGAGCGACAGGAGGTTCGACTGCGCGTTGGCGATCTCGGTGGCGGAGAGTTCGCCATTCTGATCGTTGTCGAGAACGCGGATGATCGGCATGCCGGGCCCGCCATGGTGGCCGGGGCCGCCGGGGCCGCGGCCGCGGTGACCGCGGTCGGAGCTGTTGTCGGTCTGGGCGGCGAGAACGGAGGCGAGGCCGATGAAGGCACTGAGGGCGAGGAGCCGTGGGAGTTTATTCATGGAGACTTGGTTCCCCCTGGCGCTCGCCGTCCTCCAACGGGAGGGCGGAGCTACGAGCGCGGTGGTGAACTGCGTCCAGTAAACACCCTCGATGTTTGGCTTCGGTGTGGGCGGACGGGAGATTTGTTAGGCCGGTGTAAAGGTTCGGTGGTGGCGCTTTGAAGACACCCCGCGCCAGCCTTGGCATCGATCGTAGGCCCTGAGCTGGAACTGGGCAGTGGGAGTTTTTTCAACTGCGATCCGGTCGAAACCGATTGGTGTCGGGTTGCCGCTCGGCGGCAGGCCCCGAATTCACGAGGTAAATCGGGCCCGTCGACGAGCGACGGCGCTACAGTCTAATACATGATCCCGGCTCAGAAACTGGAAGGTCACTCCGCGGAGCGGAGTGGGGGGGCCCGAAGGCCGCGACGCCCGGCATGAAATTTTCCGCCGCCCCGCCGATTGCGCGCCACGCGGGCGGCAATCGGCGCAGGCAGGGGTTTGCTGCCCCGCGCCCGGACCGGAGTTAGATTCCCGGAGGCGACAGGGAGAGTGAAGTGGTCAGACCGCCGCGGCCGGACGGTGGGGCCCGCCGCAGCGCTCGTCGGACGGCAGACGCATCTCTGTGGCCTCGCCGACGAAAGTGCGCAGGAAAGGGCGCATCCGGTGCATCCGGGCCTTGACGGCGCCGAGCGTCAGGCCGTTTTCGCGGGCCAGCGTCTCGTAGGTACTGCCGTCCACAAAGCGATTGACGAGTTGGCGATCCGTGGCGCTGACCCGCATGAGTGCGGCGGAGAGCGCATCACGGATTTCGCCCAGGGCGTTCGCGTCGGTCGGATCGGGAATGTCGAAGACATTGTCATCGACCGGAACGGTCGCGGGCCGGCAGCGACGGCGGCGGATGAAGTCCACCGCCGAGTTCCGGGCGAGACGAAACAGCCACGATTCGAACGCGCCCGGATCCCTCAGCCGGCCGAACCGGCGAAACATCTTGATGAAGACGACTTGGACAACGTCCTCCGTGGCATCCGGCTGATGAATGATGGAGCGAACATAGCCTGCGAGCCGGCGGGTGTACCTTGAAACCAGCAACGCCTGGGCGGCTGGTTCGCCGGACTGTGCGCGCAGGACCAAAACGGTGACTTCGCTGCGATCCGGACGACCGGGGAGGGATGGCTGGTCGGCGCGGTCAGCGGACTCGCTGGATTCACTGGAGGCCGAGGCGACAAATTCGGAGGTGGTAAGAATCATGGGAGTGGTTGGCCGGTCGCATCGCCCTGGGACCGGACAAGTAAAGCGCTTCCGTGTTAGGCGTTCGTTTCGCCCGGTGGGAGAATTGTTAAGGCCGTGTAAAGGTGCCTGGGGCCGACGGGTTCGATCGGCGAACCTGCAGACGCCGGCGACAAACAGGGAGATGCGCTCCCTTCCACCGCGGTGCACCGAGCGGTCCACTCGGAAGCGCGGGCGAACGGGGACCATGGATTCCAGTCGCGGTCGGTCGGCCAGAACCGTCGAAGGACACCTCGAGCAAATCGATGTCA
>CAINHV010000561.1 GCA_903848965.1 uncultured Opitutia bacterium
GCCTGCCTTTAAGTTCTGTATTCGGCCCCAACCGTGGCTGACCCTCTCTTTCCATGACCCATCGATTGCTCCGCACGCTGGCCCTTGCCTTCGTGGCCACCGGATTTGTGCAGGCAGCACTGGCGGCCGGCGCGCCGGCAACTCCCGCGGCGCCGTCCGTCAACCCGGATCGCGCCTGGCTCGATTCGCTGCCCTCCGCGCCGAAACCCGAGCTGAAGCGGCATGGCTTGGTGGCCAAGGAACTCCGGCGATGGAAGCCGCGCGGGGCCGGACAGGGTGTCGCCGTGGACGAGAAGTTCTTTTACGGGATCGGCAATTTCGTCGTGGGAAAATACGACAAGAAGACCGGTGAGCGGGTGGCCGAGTGGACCGGGCTCCGCGGCGGCACCACTACCCACTTTAATTCCGGTTATGTGGAGGAAGGCGTGCTGGTCCTTTCGCACTCGGATTACCCGCGGCTGCCGATGACCAGCTCGCTCGAGTTTTTCGACACCGGCAGCCTGCGGCCGATCCGGAGCCGGAGCCTGGGATTTCAGGAGGGCTCGCTGAACTGGGCCTTTCGAAAGGACGGCTTTTGGTGGGCCTGCTTTGCCAACTACGAGCGGAACGGCACCCCGGGACGCGACAATCGCTGGACCTACTTCGCGAAGTACAACGACGACTGGCAGCTCCTTGAGCAATGGGTCTTCCCGGCCTCGGTCCTCGCGACCTTCCATGGGATGAGTGCTTCGGGCGGCGCTTGGGGCGACGATGGATTTTTGTACGTCACGGGTCACGACCTGCCCGAGCTCTATGTGCTGCGGCTGCCGAAGATGGGTTCGACCCTCGAACTCGTCACCGTGATTGACGTGCCGTTCGAGGGCCAGGCCTGGGCCTGGGATCGCAGCGAAGGTCGGATCATGTACGGCATCACGCGCAAGTCCGGCGAAGTCGTGGTCGCCCAGATTCCGGAAATTCCCGCCTCCCTCGGCCAACCCTAGCTGCCGCCATCGCCCGCCATTTTTTCAACCTGTCA
The DNA here is from genome assembly GCA_903848965.1 of uncultured Opitutia bacterium. GTDB lineage: Bacteria > Verrucomicrobiota > Verrucomicrobiia > Opitutales > Opitutaceae > ER46. Next base: position 1,016 of record CAINHV010000561.1, read on the forward strand.
GCCAATACCACCATGAACCAAATCCCTGAAACGAACCGCCGGCTTGTGCGCTGGCTCCCGTGCGCCGGCCTCAGTGCCGCCGCCTTGCTGCTCGCCGCCACGGCCAGCCGTGCCGCCGATGATGAAGTTGTCTCCCTTCAGAGCTTCGTCGTCACCGGCTCGAACATCCTCCGCCTCGACATGGAAAAGATCGTCCCCGTGACGGTCCTGAACATGGACGCGATCAACACGCGCATGGCGTTCACGCCGGTCGATCTGCTCACCTCCCTGCCGAGCGTGACGAGTCTGCCCGAGAACGAAACCCGCCTCGGCTCCTCCGGCGCGCGTGGCGACAATGCGAACATCAATCTGCGCAACCTGGGCTCGACCGGCACGCTGATCCTCGTCGATGGCCGCCGGATGGCGATCAACCCGATGACGGCCGGCCTTTCCCAAGCGGTGAACATCAACCAGCTTCCGACCCAGGGCATCGACCACGTCGAAGTCCTGCGCGACGGCGCCTCGGCCATCTACGGTTCCGATGCGGTCGGCGGCGTCGTCAATTACGTCATGCGCCGGGACTTTGTCGGCACCGAGCTGATCCTCCGCCACGGCAATCCCGAGGGTCCGGGTGGCAACTCCAACCAGGCTTCGCTTTCCTTCGGCCGGCAATTCGCCGGCGGCAAGGGCCGCATTGTGGTCACCGCGGAGTATCTCTTTCGCGAGGCCCAATGGCTGAGCGACAAGGGCTTCTCGTCCGCGTCGAATAACGCGGCCCGGGCGCCGGCTCCGTTCAACAATCTCGGCGGCGTGTTCGATGGTCGGATCAATCGCGGCTACTACCCGACCTTCCGCATCGGCACGTCGACGGCGAATAACTATTTCCGTTATGTCAACGGGGCCCTCGCCTTCAGCACGCAGGCCCCGCCTCGGGACACGAACCCGGAGTCCTACCTGGACATCAATCCGTTCGGCATGTCGTCGCCACGCACCCATCGCGCCAATTCGTTCCTCACGCTCGAGTATGACCTGACGCCCAGCGTCACGGCCTTCGGCGATCTTTCGTACTACAAGTCCAAGTCCACGATGGCTCGCCAGCCGGTGGCCTTGAATGCCCCCAATTCCGATTCGGTCGCCGTGATGTCGATCAACAACCCCTACAACCCGTACGGCTCGAAGTTCTATGATGTGAACGGCGCCCCGAACTCGGACGGCAAGGCCCGCCTGACCGGTGCGCCGCGCACCGTCGGCCTGACGGCGCTCACGCTCCGTGACCTTGGCAAGGAGTACATCGACACGCAGGCCGATGTCATCCGCCTCGCCGGCGGGCTCAAGGGCAAGTTGAATGACAACTGGAGGTGGGAGGTCGCCGGCTTCTACAATAAAGTCGAAGGCAAGGACAACGGCTACCCCAACGTCCGGGAGAGCCTTTTCCAGCAGGCGCTGGCGCGGACGGATGCTTCGGCCTACAACCCCTTCGGGTACACGTTCAAGGTCGAGGGCAACGCCGTTGTCTGGGACCAAGCCTATACGAATCCGCAGTCGGTGATGGCCGGTTTGTCCGACACCTTCTCCCGCAGCGCGGAGAGCACTCTGGCGAGCGGGGACATTCGCGCCAGCGGGCGGTTGTTCACGCTCTGGGCCGGCGACGTCAGCGTTGCGGCCGGCAGCGAATACCGCAGCGAGGAACTGCAGGATCTTCGTCCGGTTCACAGCGGCGACAATGGCGCCGCGCCCGCGAGCGAGGGCCTCGATCCGTTGAATAACGACTTCCTCCTCCACCCGCCGCGCCCGGACGTCCGGGGCGACCGCACGGTCAGCAGCTTCTATGTGGAAACTGTGGTGCCCTTGGCGGCACCGAAGAACGGCATCCCGTTCGTCAACACGTTTGAGTTATCGGCCTCGGCCCGGCACGAACGCTACAGCGACTTCGGCAGCACCACGAAGCCCAAGGTTGGCGTCAACTGGCGGCCAATTCCGCTGCTCATGCTGCGCGCCTCCTACAACGAGGGCTTTATGGCCCCGAGCCTCGCGGCCATCTACACCTCGCCTCGCTGGACGACGACCGCCGGCTCCGGTACGCTCGACCTCTATCGCAACCCGGTGACGGCTGAGGGTGCATACCCGATCCGCAATTACTTTGGCGGCAACACCAGCCTCAAGCCCGCCCAGTCCGAAGGCCGGACCTGGGGTGTCGTGATCGACGTCCCAGGCGCCAAGGGCCTGAGCCTGACGGCCGATTTCTGGCGGATCACCCGTTCCGATCTGGTCGGCCAGCGCAGCTCCAACCAGGTGGCGAACAGCGATACCCTGCTGCTGCAGGCCTATGTCACGTCGCAACTCGCCTCCGGCAAGACCGGCGACCAGATCGACCTCGGCAGCGGCACGGCGGCTTACAAGGGCGACCCGGACGTTGTCCGGTATGCTCCGACCGCGACGGATATCGCGGCCTTCGCGGCCTACAATGCCACGAATCCGACCAAGCAGCAGGCGGTCGTGGGCCGGCTCTTCTCCGACAACACGCCCTTCGTGAATCTCGCGACCAGCTTCGACGAGGGTTGGGACTTCGGGCTCGCCTACGTCGTGCCGAGGACGGAACTGGGCAACTTCACCATCAACTCCGACTGGGCGTATCTGATGACCTCCTCGAATACGAATCGGCCGACCAATCTGGCGCCGATCGTGACCGACAGCCTCGATGTGGGCGGTGCCTCGCGCTGGCGCGGGACGACGACGATCAGCTGGCGCCGGGGCAGTTGGTCGGGGTCGCTGGGCGCCTACTATGCTGGTGAGTCCACCGACGCCGGGGCCACCACCACGGCGGCCATCTATGAGTCGCTCGGCCGGCCGAGCTACATCGCGAAGCAATTGAACGCCGGCAGCTACCAATATCGCTACGTGATGGGCGAGACACTGAGCTACAACCTCGCGCTGGGCTACCAATTCGGCGCGAATAGCATGGAGATGCTGCGCAAGACCAAGGTCCGCGTCGGCCTCATCAATCTGCTCAACAAGCAGCCGCCCCTGGCTTCTGGCGCCTTCGGATACAATCCGGGCGTCACGGGCAACCTCGCGGTTGGCCGGACCTTGACGGTCGAGATCACGAAGTCGTTCTAACCGCCCGCCCGCCGCGGCTCAACCGCTCGGGCTGGCTCAGGTTTCACCTCTCAGGCTGCCGGCTCACGCCGGCAGCCTTTTTTGTGGATATGCGTAGCGCCGGTCTTCGACCGGCGAAGGTCGGAATTTCCGATCCGTCTGCATGGGTCGGGAGACCCATGCCACGACCACTTCCTCACCGTTTCATCGTGGTGTACGCCGCTCGTGCCTCGGACCTCTTGAAACCGATTGGTGTAGGGCTGCCGCTCGTCGGCAGGCCCCAAATTCGGGGGGTAAAACAGGCCCGGCGGCCAGCGCCGGCCCTACATCCCGGACCTGCTCCCGCCTAGAATCCCAGTGCCCGTGGCAGGGCCAGCGACAGCGCCGGCCAATACGTGACCGCGATCAGCACCAGCACCATCGCAAAGAAGAACGGCAGCAGTGGCCGCCAGACTTTCGCGATGGTCGTGCCGCCAACGCCGCACCCAACGAAGAGCACGCTGCCGACCGGCGGCGTGCACAGTCCGATGCACAGGTTGAAGATCATCACGATGCCGAAGTGGATCGGATCCATCCCCAGCTTCGCCATCACCGGCAGGAAGATCGGGGTGAAGATCAGGACCGCCGGAGTCATGTCCATGAACATGCCCACGACCAGCAGCAGGCCGTTGATGATCAGGAGGAGCACTTCCTTGTTCTCGGACATCGCCAGCAGCGCCGCGCTGATGGTTTGGGGAATATTGGCCGACGACATCACCCACGACATTCCGGTGGAGGTGGCCACCAGGAGCAGGACGATTGCCGTGGTCGCGGCGGAGCGGGTGAAGAGTTCCGGCAGCTCGCTCCATTTCACTTCGCGATATACCAGGACCGAGAGGGCGAAGGTGTAGAGGACCGCGATCGCGCTCGCCTCGGTGGGCGTGAACCAACCCTGGATGATTCCGCCCATCACGATCGCGACGAGGAGCATCGCTGGAATCGCGGCAAAGAAGATGTCCAGGGCGACACGGAACTCGGTTTTCTCCCCAACCGGGTAATTACGCTTCTTGGCAATAATCCCAGCCACCACCATCAGCGCGAGTCCGAGGAGGAGTCCGGGGACGTAGCCGGCGATGAACAGGGCCGCGATCGAGACCCCGCCGCTGGCGAGCGAGTACACGACCATGATGTTGCTCGGCGGAATCAGGAGCCCGGTGACGGCCGACGATATGTTGACCGAGGCGCTGTACTCCGGGTCGTAGCCTTCACGCTTCATCAGCGGGGCCATGAAACCGCCGTTGGCCGCGGCCGCCGCCACGGCCGAGCCGGAGATCGAGCCAAACAGCATGTTCGCCAGGATGTTTACGTAGGCGAGACCGCCGGGCAGCCGGCCGACGATCACCTTGGCAAAGTCGATCAGCCGCCGCGCAATGCCACCGCGATTCATCAGATCGCCCGAGAGGATGAAAAAGGGAATGGCCAGCAGCGCGAAACTGTTGAGTCCGCCGGCCATCCGCTGCGCGACCACCGTCGTCGCCGCCGAGGGATCGAGTGACACCATCAATCCGGTCACGGCCGCGAGCCCGATCGCGAAGGCAATCGGCACTCCCGCGAACAGCAGGACCGCAAAGACGAGCGCGAGAATGAGGGCTTCGTTCATGTCAGTTGAGCCCGCTGGATTGCGTGCCGGTCGTCACCCGATGGCGGGCGGCGTCGATCAGCGTCAAGATGCTGTAGAACACGATGCAGGCTCCCGCCAACGGCAGCGCCAGGTAAACATAGCCAAGCTTCAATTGGAGCGCGGCCGACTTTTGCCCGAGGGAAAGCTGGATCAAGACAAGCCGGCCGCCGCCGCCGAGCATGACGGTCGCGGCGAACAGCAGCACGAAGGAGTGAATCACGAGTTCGGACACCCGCTTGCGAGCCCCCTGGAGGCCGCTGGTGAGCAGGTCGAGCGCGAGGTGGGACTTGCGGCCCGCCGCGTAGGCGGCGCCGAGCATGCCGACCCAGATCATGAGGAAGCGCGCGAGTTCCTCCGTGAAGCTCGACGGCCGATCGAGGACGAAGCGGGTGAAGACCTGCCAGAGGACGTTGGCCACCATCAGGGCCATCAGCACGCTGATGATCAGCGCGAGCGTGCGATCGAGGGCGGTGCGGACCCGGGTCATGGCTTCACCTCCGCAATGCGCCGGACGAGCGGGCCGATCAACGGATCCTTCTGTGCGTCCTCGTGCAACTTGGCAGCGCGGGCGGCGAACAGGGCCTTGTCGGGCCGGATAATCTCGACGCCGGCTTTCGCGACCTCCGCGAGCGCGGTGGCCGTCGCCTCGCCCCAGAGGGAACGCTGGACCGCGGCGGATTCGTCGGCGGCCTCCTGCATCCAGAGCTGCTGCTCGGCGGTCAGGCTGGCCCAGAGGTGCGTACTGACGATGAGCACGTCGGGAATCGTCGTGTGCTCGTCGAGCGAGTAATATTTGCACACCTCATAGTGGCGGGAGAGATGGAAGCTCGGGGGGTTGTTCTCGGCCCCATCGACGACGCCCTGCTGAAGCGCCGTGTAGAGTTCGCCGAAGGAAATCGGCGTCGCGGAACCCCCGAAGGCGCGGATCAGCGCGAAGGCCATCGGGCTTTCCTGGACGCGGATCTTGAGGCCGGCGATATCGTCGGGCGTGCGGATGGGCCGGTCCTTCGTATAGAAACTCCGGCTGCCGGACTCGTAGTAACAGAGTCCGCGAATGAATTTAGACTCCGGCGACACGAGGATATCGCGGCCAACAGGCCCTTCCCAGACGGCGAGCTTGTGCTCTTCGCTGCGCCAGAGATAGGGGAGGCCGAAAACCTTGTAGTCGTTGGCAAAGGCTTCGAGGACGCTGCCCGAGACCTTGGTCATGCCCAGCCCGCCGAGTTGGACGAGTTCGACGCACTCGCGCTCGTTGCCGAGCTGTTCGCTCGTGTAGATGTCGATCCGCATCGTCCCGCCGGATTTCTCGGCCAGCCGCTTGGCCATGTGCGCCATCGCCTTGTGCACCGGGTGGGACGAGTCGAGGCCGTGAGCCAGCTTGATAACCCGCACTTCCCGCTGCGCGCCGCAACCCGCCGTGAACAACGCCAAGAACGCCAGCGCCAGTGCCCAGCCGAGAGCGGTGGGCCGGGGAGAGGCGGAAGCGAAAAAGAGGCGATTCATGCGGGGGCAATAACGTCGGGGGCGACGGACGAAACGAGGCGCCGAAGATGCGGGACCGTTCCGCGCGTTGTCGAGCGCAAGAGATGGGGATGGAAAGGTGGCGTCGATCGTGGCGCGCCACCGTCCAGTAGCGCCGGTCGTCGACCGGCGGAGGAAGATCGGACGAGGAGGCGGAGTGATTTACGTTTCCTCTGTCGCCAGTCGGAGACTGGCGCCACGCCGGAACCCTGCAGCTGAACCGCGAAGTTTGCGAAGAGGCGCGAAGGCCGGGAAAATCGGCGGCGAGGCCGTCTCGACTACAGCGCGGACGAAAACGACGCGGCAGTCTTGGCACGTACCTCATCCAACGTGGCCCCCGGCATCACTTCGAGCAGTCGCAACTGGCCGGCTTCAAAGCCGAACACGGCGAGTTCGGTGATAATCAGGTCCACGGCGCCGAGGGCGGTCAGCGGCAGCGTGCAGCGCGGAAGAATCTTCGACCGTCCATCAGGCTCGGTGTGGTTCAAGGTGACGATCAGGCGGCGCGCCCCGGACGCGAGGTCCATGGCCCCGCCGACACCGAGGAGCGGCTTCCCGGGCACAGCCCAGTTGGCGAGGTTACGGTCCGCGTCCACCTGCAATCCACCCATGATCGCGACATCGACATGGCCGCCGCGGATCATCGCGAACGAATCCGCGCTGTCGAAGTAGCTGGCGCCGGGCAGGGCCGTGACGGGGACTTTTCCGGCATTGACCGGGTAATCCATCGCGCCGCCGCCGTCGGTGGGCGCGGGGCCGACGCCGAGCATGCCGTTTTCCGTATGGAGGACGATGCCCTGTTCGGCGGTGATCAGATCGGCGACGAGCGTGGGAATGCCGATGCCGAGGTTCACGACGTCGCCGCGCTTCAGCTCGGCATGCGCGCGCCGCGCCATCGCCAGTCGCACCGGATCCGCGCGCCGGGCGCCGGTGCTGGCCGACGAGCCGAGTTCCTCCGCGGTCGTGTGGGCCTGCACCAAGAAATCCACGAACATCCCCGGGGTGTGAATCGAATCGGGATCGAGCGCCCCCAGCGGCTCGATGTGCTCGACCTCCGCGATGACGAGATCCGCCGCGGTGGCCATGGCGCGGTTGAAGTTCTGCTCGGTGCGCCGGTAAACGAGATTGCCCGCGGTGTCGGCGCGCCAGGCACGAATGAACGCGACATCGGCGCGGAGTGCCGGGACGAAGACCTGAGCCTGTCCGTTGAGCGTACGCGTCTCAGCCGTCTGACCGAGGTCCGTGCCGGCCGCGGCCGGGACGAAGAATCCGCCGATGCCCGCGCCGCCGGCCCGGATCGCCTCCGCCAGGCTGCCTTGCGGTAGAAGTTGAATCTCGATTCGGCCCTGTTGGGACGCGGCGACCGCCTCGGGATTGCTCGTGAAGAACGAGCCGATGGCCCGCCGCAATTGCCCGTTGCGCAGCAGGCGGCCGCCGCCCAGCCCCGGTTCGCCGACATTGTTTCCAATGAAGGTCAGCCCGCCGGTGCCGCGTTCGGCGAGGGCGTGCAGCAGGTGGACCGGCGCACCCGTCATGCCGAAACCGCCGGCCATGAGGTTGGCGCCTTCGCGGACGAGGGCCGCGGCATCCGCGGCGGAGAGAATCGGAACCGTTTTCATACGCAGCGTTTCAAAGTGAAATTTGCGGTCGGAGACACTTTAACAGCGCGCCGTCCGAAACCGATTGGTGTAGGGCTGCCGCTCGTCGGCAGGCC
>CAINHV010000562.1 GCA_903848965.1 uncultured Opitutia bacterium
ACGCTCCATGGCCTGGCGCTCGCCTCTTGTGGTTGAGAATCGGGTGCGCGCCCTGCCTTTGGCACCGATTGGCCACGCGGCGGCTAGGCGGCCGCGAGAATTATTTCGGCCCGGAACCCGTGCGGCGTGCGATTCGAGAAATGCACTTCGCCGCCGCAGGAAACCATCGCACTGCGCACGATCGAGAGCCCGAGGCCGACGCCGCCGAGCTCGCGGGTGCGGGCCGCTTCCGGCCGGAAAAAGGGCTCGCCCAGCCGGTCGATCGCCTCCGGAGGGACACCAGGGCCACTGTCATCGACGGCGATGACGACGCGGTCGCCTTCCCGGCGGGCGCTGACGACGACCGTTTCCGCGGCGTCCGAATAACGCAGCGCGTTGCGGACGAGGTTGGAGAGCGCGCGGGCCAGCAGGTCCGGTTCGGCGGTAACGTGCAGTTCCGGAGCCACGATCGCGGTCGTGCGCCCGCCGCCGCCTTCGCGGGCGATGACGGCCTGGACCATCGGGGCGAGCGCGACGCGGGTCAGCACCACCTCCCGGCGCTGCAGGCCGGCCTTGGTGAACGCGAGCAATTCGTTCACGAGGGTGCTCATCTGCTGAACCTCCTCGCGAACATCGGCCACGGTCGGGTGAAGTTCAGCGGGCGCACGCTCGGCCAGGATGCCGGTGGCCATCTGCAGCCGGGCGAGCGGCGAGCACAACTCATGCGCCACATCGCCGAGGAAGCGCTTCTGCCCCGTCATATGGGCGTCGAGCCGCGTCGCCATCCGGTTGACCGAGGCACCAAGTTGACCGAGCTCGTCGCGGCGGTCGTCCGGCACCCGCGTGTCGAATCGCCCATCGGCGATCTGCTCCGTGGCGGCCGTGAGCTGACCGATCGCGCCGGTAATGCCACGGACCAGCGGCAGCCAAAAGAGGACCGAGAGCGCGAGCACGGCGGTGCCAGCCAGCAACCAGCTTTGGTGATCGAGGAAGCTCAGGAGCGTCCACAGGGAACCAACCTCGGCCAAAAGATAAGCGGGACCGCCGAAGCGACTGCGTTCAGGCGTGCGATCCGGCGGGACAATCATCACCCGCAGACCCACCCAATACGCAGACGGGGTTTCGGTGCGGACCACGAAGCGGCCAAAAACTCGCTCGGCCGTCTGCTCGGTTGGTGGCTCACGGCGAACACCCTCGCCGGGTTCGCGCTTGGCTTTCTCGCCCGGCTCGCGTTTCGGTGGGGGATCGAACTCGCCGACCGGAGGCCGGCGAACGTCGCCCCGCCCCGGACCAAACTCCCCCCGGCCGCCGCCGAATCCAGCTCGACCCAGCGGGCGAAATTCCAATCGCGCCCGCACCTCGGCCGGCAGTTCCGCCAGCCCCCTGGCTGCCTCTTCGTTTCGTAGCAGCCGAAACTTGGCGCCATAGGCCGCCCCGAAGCGATCAAGCACCGCCTGGCGATCCTCCGTGTTCGCGGCGGCGGCCTCACCGGCGATGACGTTGGCGAGGCTTTGGGCCCGTGCACCCCCGGGGCCGGCGACGAGAGCGTTCCAGCCGAGGCCGCCCTGCACGACGAGAAAGCCAAACCCCAGCGCCGCCAGCAGCAGCAAATTGAGCAGCAGCCAGACCGACACTTTGAGGGATAGTGGATAGGTGACTTTCATCTCGGTGGGCAGGACGGCCCCGACCCTACGCGAGTCGCGGGGAAAAATCCGCAACGTTTACGCGGGCTTAACAAAAAACCGGAGGTTGAACCACAGAGACACAGAGCTCACGGAGCCAATCTCCAGACTCTCGGTGGTGAGAAACCTCCGGGCCTCCCGGGCTGAAGATTGAGACTGAGACCCTGAAATCAGTAATCGGGCGAGCAAGCCGGACATCCGATCGAGAATTCGAAGCGAACGCCTTCGTGGTTAAAAAACCCAGGCCTTCGCCTTAGGGGCTCACCATCATGTAGCCGGCCGATCGGACCGTCCGGATGAAGCGCGGCTCCTTCGCGTCGTCGCCGAGCTTTCTTCGGAGCGAGGAAATGTGCACGTCGATCGAGCGATCGAAGACATCGTAGTTCCGGTCGCGAATCTCATCCAGCAGGCCTTCGCGGGTCTTCACGCGTCCGCGGGCCTTCGCGAGGCTGGCGAGCAGATCGAACTCCACCGGCGTGAGGACAAGAGGCTTGTTGTCGAGGATCGCGCTGTGGGCATCGAGGTTCACGCGCAGCGGGCCGACCACGATCTCGGTCGGGGGCGCCACGGCGCCGGCGAGGGGCGCGGCGGCGGTGGCGCTGCGGCGGATCACCGCGCGCAGTCGCGCGAGCAGCTCCCGCGTCGAGAACGTCTTGGGCAGGTAGTCGTCCGCGCCGACCTCGAGGCCGACGATGCGATCGGTTTCGTCGCCCCGCGCGGTGAGCATGAGCACGGGAACCGGACTGACGGCGCGGATCTTTTTCAAGACCTCGAAGCCGTCCATGCCGGGCAGCATCACATCGAGAATGATCGCATGCCATCCGGCCGCGGCCGCGGTGGCTCGATCGACACCTTCGGGCCCGCTGTGGACCGCGGTCACCTCGAAGCCCAGCGGTTCGAGATAGGTGCCCACGAGCCGGCACAGTTTCCGGTCGTCGTCGATCATCAGGAGGCGGGTACGGCCGGCGCTGTCGGGCATGGGGGCGTTGTGGGGAGTTCGTCGGCGCGGCGCAACTGCAAGCCGGCCCTGAGTGCCGATGTGAAACGCGATGGGGCGGCGGGTTCCGTGGGAGTGGGTGAGGGAAGCAGGAGGGGAATGCGATTCACGGGTCGGGAGACCCGTGCCACTCGAGCCACGGATTCTGAAGGCGGAACTACCAATGGCCTCGGGGGGACCTCGGCCCTCCCCGCGCCGACCACTGCCCGTCGACACCGAACGCCGAACGCCAAACTCCGAATCCCGAACCCAGAACTCCTCTCCTATTCCTCCCCATCCCAGTATTCCACGTCGGTGGTGCGAAAGAATTTCCGCGGGGCGTGGACTGCGCCCGTGCGGGACGAGAGGCGGCGCGGGCGGCTTACACCGGCTCGTTGATCACCGGATTGCTGAGGCTGCCGATGCCGTCGATCTCCACGGCGATGGTGTCACCGGGCTTGAGGAAGACCGGGGGCGTGCGCGCGAAGCCGACGCCGTGCGGCGTACCGGACATGATGATCGTGCCGGGGACGAGCGTCTTGCTGGCACTGAGGAACTCGATGAGCGTCGCGACGCTGAAGATCATGTGGCTCGTGTTCTGATCCTGCATCGTCTCGCCGTTGAGGATCGAGCGAACGCGCAGGTTCTGCGGATCGGGAATCTCATCGCGCGTCACCAGCACGGGCCCGAGCGGGCAGAAAGTGTCGAAGCCCTTGCCCTGGCACCACTGGCCGCCGCCGAAGTCACGCTGCCAGTCGCGGGCCGAGACGTCGTTGCCGCAGGTGTAGCCTAAAACGTAGTTGAGGGCGTCGGCCTTGGTGACGTTCTTGCAGCGCTTGCCGATCACGACGACGAGCTCGGCCTCGAAGTCGACCTTGGTGGAGGCGTTCTTCACCGGGAGCTCGATGGCGTCGCCGGGATTCTGGAGCGCGGAGGTGTTCTTCATGAACAGGACGGGCCACTTCGGCGCGTCCTTGCCGCTCTCGGCGGCGTGCAACGTGTAGTTGAGGCCGATGCAGAGGATGTTCGTCGGCACGAGGGGCGCGAGGAGCTTCCCGGGCTGGACCACGCGGTCGGTGACGCGGAAGTCGCCGAGGATGTCGCCTTCAATGGCGCGGGCGGAGCCATCGGTTTGCAGGGCCGCGTGGGCCGGGCCGTTCGGGGTGAGGTGACGGATGATCTTCATGCGGCGAACTGTTTGGCGGCCGGGACGGAGGAATGCACCGAAAATTTTGGCGGAGGGGGCGAGTGGATGAGGATCGTGCATCCCCCATCGTGATGGGCAACGGGACTTCAGATCACGGTCCCACCAACCCCGAACCGAGGGCCGCTCTCAACACTCAACGCTCAGCTCTCAACTTCCGTCTGGTCCCCACCTCTCACCTACGCTGAGCCCTCCTCCGCATACGCCTCCATCCCCACGCAGGAGCACACCAGGTTCCGATCGCCGTACACGTTGTCGACGCGGCCGACGGCGGGCCAGAACTTGCTCGCGCGGGTGAAGCGATCCGGGAAGGCGGCGGCTTCGCGGGAGTAGGGGTGATCCCAGGTGTCACCGCAGACGACCTTCACCGTATGCGGGGCGTGCTTCAGCGGATTATTCGTCTTGTCGGATTCGCCGTTGGCCACGGCCTGCATCTCGCCGTGGATCGAAATCATGGCGTCGCAAAAGCGATCCAGCTCGCTCTTAGCCTCGCTCTCGGTCGGCTCGATCATGAGCGTGCCGGGCACGGGGAACGACATCGTCGGCGCGTGATAACCATAGTCCATCAGCCGCTTCGCGACGTCGTCCACTTCGAGGCCATGCTTCTTCCAGCCGCGGCAGTCGACGATGCATTCGTGCGCGATCAACCCCGCATTGCCGCGGTAGAGCACCGGGAAGAATGGCTCGAGCCGCTTGGCGACGTAGTTCGCGTTCAGGATCGCGACCTTGGTCGCATCCGTGAGGCCGTCGGGTCCCATCATCCGGATATACATCCACGAGATCACGAGGATGCTCGCGCTGCCATAGGGTGCGGCGCTGACGGCGCCGAGGCCGGGTGGTTGCGCGCTCACGACCGGGGTGACCGGATGCGAGGGCAGGAAGGGCGCGAGGTGCGCCGCGACCGCGATCGGTCCCATGCCCGGTCCGCCGCCGCCGTGCGGGATGCAGAACGTCTTGTGCAGGTTGAGGTGGCACACGTCCGCCCCGATGTGGCCGGGCGAAGTCAGGCCCACCTGGGCGTTCATGTTGGCGCCGTCCATGTACACCTGGCCGCCGTGGCCGTGCACGATGGCGCAGATGTCCTTGATGCCGGTCTCGAACACGCCGTGCGTGCTCGGGTAGGTGACCATCAGCGCGGCGAGATTGGCCGCGTTCGCCTCGGCCTTGGCGCGGAGATCGGGCACGTCGATGTTGCCCTGGGCATCACAGGCCACGGCGACGACCTTGAAGCCGCACATCGCGGCGCTGGCGGGATTCGTGCCGTGCGCACTTGTCGGGATGAGGCAGACGTGGCGGTGACCCTGGCCGCGGGACTCGTGATACGCGCGGATCGCGAGCAGGCCGGCGTACTCGCCCTGCGAGCCGGCGTTGGGCTGCAGCGACACCGCGGCGAAACCGGTGATCTCGGCCAGCCAGGTCTCGAGATCGCGAAACAACCTTTGGTAACCGCGCGTCTGCCCGGCCGGCGCGAACGGGTGCAGCCTGCCGAACTCCGGCCACGAGACCGGGAACATCTCGCTGGTGGCGTTCAGCTTCATCGTGCAGGACCCGAGCGAGATCATCGAGTGCACGAGCGAGAGATCCTTCGCCTCGAGCCGCTTGATGTAGCGGAGCATCTCGTGCTCGGTGTGGTAGCGGCTGAACGTTGCGTGGGTCAGGAACGCCGACGTGCGCGCGAACGGCGCGGGGAAATCGGAAAGTTGAGAATTGAGAGTGGGGAGTTGAGTGCTGAAGCCGGCGCTCGCGGATTCGCTGAAGAAACTGAGCAGGAGCTCCACGTCCTCGAGGGTCGTCGTCTCATCCAGCGACACGCCCACGGTATACTCGTCGACCGGACGAAGATTGATTTTCCGGGCCTCGGCGGCGGCGTGGACGCGGGCGGCGGAAACGCCAGTGACGGTGAGCGTGTCGAAGACGGGCTCGGCGTTGACCTTGGCGCCAGCGCCGCGCAATCCGGCGGCGAGCAACTCCGTGAGCAGCTTCACGCGGCGCGCAATCTTCTGCAGGCCGTCGGGCCCGTGGTAAACGGCGTACATCGACGCCATCACGGCGAGGAGCACCTGGGCCGTGCAGATGTTGGACGTGGCCTTGTCGCGGCGGATGTGTTGCTCGCGGGTGCCGAGCGCGAGCCGCATCGCGGGATCGCCCTGCGCGTCCTTCGAGACACCGACAAGCCGGCCGGGCATCTGGCGCTTGAAGGCATCCTTCGTGGCGAGGAAGCCCGCATGCGGTCCGCCGAAGCCGAGCGGGACGCCGAAGCGTTGGGCCGAGCCGACGGCGACATCGGCGCCGAATTCGCCCGGCGCGCGAAGAAGCGTGAGCGACAATAGATCGGTCGCCACGATGGTGAATGCGCCGACGGCATGCGCGGCGGCGAAGAATGCGGCGTAGTCGTGAATCGAGCCCGTGGTGTCCGGATACTGCACGAGGACGCCAAAGCAGTTGGCGGCGACGGCGAAGCTGCGGTGGTCGCCGACCACAACCTCGATGCCGAGCGGTTGCGCGCGGGTTTTGACGATGTCGATGGTCTGCGGGTGGCAGCGATCCGAGACGAAGAAGACCCGGTGCGCCGCGGCGTCACCCTCTTTCAGGCGGTGGCACATCATCATCGCCTCGGCGGCGGCGGTGCCCTCGTCGAGCATCGAGGCGTTGGCAATCTCGAGCCCGGTGAGATCGGTGATGACCGTCTGGAAATTCAGGAGGGCCTCGAGCCGGCCCTGCGAAATCTCGGCCTGGTAGGGGGTGTAGGCGGTGTACCAGCCGGGGTTCTCGAAGATGTTGCGCTGGACGACGGGCGGCGTGTGCGTGTCGGAATAGCCAAGGCCGATGAAACTCCGGAAGACCCGATTCTCGCTGGCGAGAGCGCGAAGCTCGGCGAGGGCGCCGCTTTCGCCGAGAGCGGCAGGGAGGTTGAGGGCGGGCCGGCGGATCGCCGGCGGCACCGCGGCGTCGATCAGCGCTTCGAGGTTCGCGAACCCGAGCTGGCCCAGCATGGCAGCCGGATCGGCGGAGCTGTCGCCCAGGTGGCGCCGGGCAAACGTGTCGGTGGGGACGAGGAGTTCGCGCGGCGAGGGCATGAGTTTCGCGCACGCTAGGCGCGGGGGCGGATCGCGCAACCGCGATCTGGGCGCGGGGCGGCGATTAAAGAATTTGTTTCGTCTCCGAAAGCGGCACTATTTGACGCCTCCCTTCATGCCCCCGACGGATTCGTATTCCACGCGGCAGGCGCGCGCCGATTACATCGATCGGCGGCTGGGCGAGTTGTATCCGGCTCCGCCGATCCCGTTGCAGCATCGCGATGCGTACACGCTGTTGATTGCCGTCCTGTTGTCCGCGCAGTGCACGGACAAGCGCGTCAACGAAGTCACGCCCCGGCTCTTCGCGCTGGCTGACGCCCCGGCGGCGATGGTCGCGCTGGCCGTGGACGCGATCAACGCGATCGTCCGGCCCTGCGGCCTCGCGCCGCGGAAGGCGCAGGCGATTCACGGGCTGTCCAGGATTCTTTTGGAAAAGCATGGCGGCCAGGTGCCACGCACGATGGAGGAACTTGAGGAGCTGCCCGGCGTGGGGCACAAGACCGCGAGTGTGGTCATGGCGCAGGCGTTCGGCGTGCCGGCGTTCCCGGTGGACACGCACATCCACCGGCTGGCGCAGCGCTGGAAACTGACGAACGGCCGGAGCGTGGAGCAGACCGAGGCCGACCTGAAGAAACTGTTCCCCCGCGACCACTGGAACCGCCTGCACCTCGCGATTATCTACTACGGCCGCGAGCACTGCTCGGCTTGGAGCTGCGACGGGACCGTCTGCGAAATCTGCCGCGAACTGTTTCCGCGACGGAAGAAACCGGTCGTCACGCGCAAGTAGCTTTGGTGCCCGCGGACACACCCCGGCGCTGCGCGCCACCCCTCTCCAAGATGGGACCTTGGTGAAGCGTTTCGCTTGAGTCCCCTCTGGAGAGGGGTGTCCGAAGGGCGGGGTGTGTTAGTTGGCGGTAGCCCTGCCCGTGACGCGGGGAGTTCTTCCTCGCTTCGCCTAAAGCCGTGCCGCTGCTCACGCCGCGGGCTACTCTTCTGAGGTGAAACCGAGGCGGGCACTTGGAGGGACGAGGTCCCCCGAGTCCGAATCCGTGAAGCCAGGTAATCGGCCTCGACGGAGCTCGGCCCTCCAGACGACAGGAAGAGCCTGACAGCCTCTACCCGATCAGCTCGTCGATCACGGCGCCGCCGAACTGGCTGATCTGCTTGAAGCGACCGCCGTGGAAATAGGTCAGCTTGTTGTCGTCGAGTCCGAGGAGGCGGAGGAGCGTGACATGCACGTCGCGCACATGATGGACGCAGCCGACAGCCTCGGCGCCGATTTCGTCGGTGGCCCCGATCGTGTGGCCGGCCTTCACGCCTCCGCCGGCGAACCACATCGTCATCGCCTTGGGATTGTGATCGCGGCCGTAGGCGGTGCCGCCGCGGACGCCGTTGTCCGGGGAGCGACCGAACTCGCCGCACCAGACAACGAGCGTGCTGTCGAGCAGGCCGCGCTGCTTGAGATCCGCGAGCAGCGCGGCCACGGGCTGATCGACGCGGCGAACGAGGTTGCCGTGGGCGCGCTCGATGTAGTCATGGGAATCCCAGGTGCCGGCGTAGAGTTGCACGAAGCGCACGCCCTTCTCGACCAGCCGGCGCGCGAGCAGGCACTTGCGGCCAAAGGCGTCGGTGGGTTCGAGGCCGAGGCCGTAGCTGGCCTTCAGCTTCTCGTTCTCGCCGTCGAGATCGAGGAGGCCGGGCACTTCCATCTGCATGCGGAACGCGAGTTCGTAGGCGGCCGTCCGCGCTGCGAGTTCCTCATGCTGCGGATGGGCGGCGTGATGGCCGGCGTTGAGCTCGGCGAGCAGGTCGAGGTTCTGGCGCTGGTGTTCGCGCGTGATGCCGGCGGGCGGCGTGAGATCGAGGATCGGGGCGCCCTTGGGCCTGAGCGGCGTGCCTTGGAAATACGCCGGCAGGAAACCGCTGCCCCAGTTGGCCGCGCCACCCTGCGGATACGAAACCTCGGGCAGGACGACAAAGCCGGGCAGATCCTGGTTGAGCGTCCCGAGGCCGTAGTTGACCCACGCGCCCAGGGCCGGATCGCCGCCGAAGCGGTTGCCGGTGTTCATCTGGTACATGGCGGTCGGATGATTGACCGAGTCGACCTGGCAACCGCGGTAAAAGCAGATGTCGTCGGCCACGCGGGCGAGATGCTCCCAGTTGGTCGCCATGTCGGCCCCGCTCTGGCCGGCGCGTCGAAACGCGAACGGGCTCCTCACGTAGTAACGCTTGCCGCTCTCCATCGCCGATTTCTCGCGACCCTCGCGGGTGAAGTCCTGCAGGTGCAGCGCGTCGAGCTTCGGCTTCGGGTCGAAGGTGTCGATGTGCGA
>CAINHV010000563.1 GCA_903848965.1 uncultured Opitutia bacterium
GGCGCGTTTCGCGCTTGCTTCGAATCCTCGATCGATTGCCCGGTTTACCCGCCCGATTCCTGGTTTCCTGGCTTCAGGCTCCATCCCCCAGCCCTAGCAATTTTGAGACCGAAGCCAGGAAGCCATGAACCAGACCTGCGCCCGGTCGCGCCATCGTGGTTTGTGCGTCGGCCTTCTCCGCCGCGCGTTTCGCGCTTGCTTCGAATCCTCGATCGATTGCCCGGTTTCCCGCCCGATTCGTGGCTTCCTGGCTTCAGGCTCAATCCCCAGCTCGAGCCATTTTGAGCCTGAAGCCAGGAAGCCATGCACCAGACCTGCGCTCGGACGCGCCATCGTGGTTTTGTGCGCGGGTTACCCCTCCAATTTCCGCATCCTCTCGAATCTTGGAGCGGCTGGTCCGATTCCTGGTTTCCTGGTTTCAGGCTCCATCTCCTGTCTTTCCCTTTTCGCACTCGTCACGTCGAACCGCGGGCGCAAGTTCTGTTCCGGCTCCCTACCCCTATGCAGTCCTCCCCTGTTCATTCCTTTCCGGCTGGCGGCTGGTCGCAACTCGCCGCCCTCACGGCCTTCCTCGTTTCCTCTTTCGCCTCCGCCGCGACGGATCCGCATTCCAACTGGAGCGTCTATTCCGGTGACGCCACCGGCTCGAAGTTTTCGGCGCTGACCCAGATCGATCGCAACAACGTCACCCAGTTGAAACCGGCCTGGGTCTTCCGGACGGACGACATGACGACGCAGCCGGCGTCCACCATCCAGTGCAATCCGATCATCGTCGACGGCACGGCCTTCGTCACCACGCCCGGCCTGAAACTCGTCGCCCTCGACGCCGCCACCGGCGCGCAACGCTGGGTCTACGATCCGTGGAATGGCAAAGGCGGACGCGGCGTGAATCGCGGCGTCACCTACTGGACCGACGGCCGGATCAAGCGACTGTTCTACGTCGCGGGAAATTTCCTTCAAGCGATCGACGCCAGCACGGGTCAGCTCGCCCCCGACTTCGGCCGCGACGGCATGATCGATCTGCGGGACGGTCTCGATCGCGATGTCTTCTTCCTTTCGGTGACAGCCACCACCCCGGGCATCATCCACAAAAATCTTCTCATCCTCGGCTCCGCGGTCGGAGAAGGTCCCGCTCCCGCCGCGCCCGGCCACATCCGCGCCTTCGATGTCCGGACCGGCGAGCGCAAGTGGATCTTCCACTCGATCCCGCAGCCCGGTGAATTCGGTTACGAAACCTGGCCCGCCGAGACGTGGAAGACGATCGGCGGCGTCAACTGCTGGGGCGGTATGACGCTCGATGCGGAACGTGGCCTGGTGTTCGCCGGCACCGGCTCGGCGAGCTACGATCACTTCGGTGGCAATCGACTCGGCGCGAACCTGTTTGCCAACTGTGTCCTCGCCCTGCGCGCCGACACCGGCGAGCGCGTCTGGCATTACCAGGTCGTCCATCACGACGTCTGGGACTACGACATTCCCTGCCAGCCCAACCTCGTGACGGTCATGCACGACGGTCGCCGGATCGACGCCGTCGCGCAGGCCACGAAGATGGGCCACCTCTTCCTCCTCGATCGCGAAACCGGGAAGCCGCTGTTTCCCGTGGAGGAGCGGACCGTCGCCCCGTCCGATGTCCCAGGCGAGAAACTGTCGCCCACGCAGCCGTTCCCGACCAAGCCGGCGCCTTTCGCCCAGCAGCAGTTCACCGCGAACGAAGTCACCGATCTGAATCCCGCCGCGCGCGCCGCCGTGCTGAAACAACTCGCCGGGATGCGGACCGGCGGGACGTTCACGCCGCCGGGCACAACGCCTTCCGTGGTGCTGCCCCAGTTCAATGGCGGCGCCGAATGGGGCGGGGCCGCGTTCGATCCGGTCTCGCGCACGCTCTACGTCAACTCGAGCAGCGAGGCCGAGTGGATCTCGATGGTCCCCGCGAAACCCGACGCCAACGTCACGTTGCAGGAAATGGGACGGATGATCTACGGCTCGGTCTGTTCCGCGTGTCACGGCGCCGAGCGCGCGGCGAATCCGAATGCGCCTTCGTTCACCTCGCTGAAGTCGGTGCGCGAACGGCTGACGCCCGCGCAGGTGATGGCGTTGCTGGATACAGGCCGCAACCAGATGCCGGCGTTCGCGTCGTTCAGCGCCATCGAGAAGCGCGCCGTCACAGCCTTCCTCTTCGATCAGGGTGCGGACGAGCGGGTGCCGGCGTCAGAGCTAAAGGCCAGCTGGGCGGGTGGGATCCCCTGGGTCTCCACCGGCCACAACGAATTTCGCGATCCGGAGGGTTTCCCGGTGAACAAGCGCCCGTGGGGCACCGTGACCGCCATCAACCTCGATACCGGCGCGTTCAAGTGGCAGGTGCCGCTGGGCACCTATCCCGTGTTGGAAAAGCGCGGCGAACCGCCGACCGGCACTTTCAACATGGGCGGCTGCATCGTCACCGCCGGCGGACTCGTCTTCACCGGCGCCGCGATGGACGAACGCTTCCGCGCGATCGACCAGGACACCGGCAAGACGCTGTGGGAATTCCAGATGGATGCTGGCGGTTACGCGCTCCCCGCCACCTATGAGGTCAACGGCAAGCAATACGTCCTCATCGCCGCCGGCGGCGGCGGCAAGCCCGAGACCAAGCCGGGCAACGCGTACTACTGCTTCGCCCTGCCCTAGGAATTCAGCAGCGCTGAATTCCGAAGCCGCCGTACGGCGCTCGCCGCCGGGCCTATCTCAGGAATTCGTCCAACATCCGCAGGCCCGGCGGTGAGCGCCGGCCCTACATATCCCCCAACTGCGGCCGCAAGACGATCTCCTCGACCACGGTGCGGCGGGAGAGCCGGTAGATGTCGAGAAACGCCCGGGCCACATCCTCGGCCGGCATCAGGCGTTCCTCGGGCACGCCGCTGCCGGCCCAGGAGGGAGAGACGGTGGCACCGGGATAAACACAGCACACGCGCACGCCTTGGTCGCGCAGTTCGGCGCGCATGACCTGGCTCAGCCCGCTGACGCCAAACTTGGCGGAGGAATAGCCCGTGCCGCCCGGATACGCGATTCGTCCCGCGATTGAGCTCATGTTGAATACGTCGCCGCGCCGCTGCGCGATCATCGCCGGCAGGAACGCCCGCGACACCAGGAACACGCTGCGCAGGTTTGCCGCGATCATCCGGTCGAAGTCCGCAACGCTCATCTTGGTCAGCGGTGCGCCCGCAAAGGACCCCGCGTTATTGATCAAGACATCCACCGACCCGAACCGCTTCACGACCGCCTTGCCCAGCGTGGCGACCGCGCGCTCGCTGCTCACATCACAGGCAAACACCGCGACCTCCGCCGCCTGGGTGGCACGGGGCTCCCGACCCGTGATTTTTTGAGCTCCCTTGCTTCCTTTAACGTCACGGCTTTCACGGGTCGGGAGACCCGTGCCACGCTCGGAGGCCGCCCGACACTCCTGGGCCACGGCCTTCAGGTTCGCCGCGTTGCGCGCGACGAGTGCGAGCCGAACGCCCGGAATCTCCGCCGCGAACAACCGGGCAATCGACGCCCCGATGCCTTGGGAGGCGCCCGTGATCAAGACCACGGGACCGCTCTGGGTCGAAGTGGAGGAGGAGATACGCGAAGACTTCATACAGCTCGAATTTAGCCCGGAGACGGGCCACGGGAAATTCGGATCATTCTGCCAGCGCCCGGGTCTCGATGGCGAGCCAGCTTCCCCGGCGCGTAAAATCCATGCGCCACTCGATGTTCGGTGATCGGGCCGCCCCCGGGGCATGAAATCCGCTTCGCACGACTTTCTGGTTCGCCGTCTCGTCGGTTGGACCGTGCTCGCGGCCCGCGCCCCCTGCCGAATCCGGCACGGAGCCTGCACGGCGGGGGCGGAATAAACACGGCAGGCGAAGCTCGGAGGGTGGCGGCAACCACTCACTTGTCAGTTTCGTGGCGTCTGCGCTCAACTTTTCTTTCGGGGCGCCCCAACGCGGCGGAGGACGGCGGGGCGCAGCCGTTAGGACACAGCTGCCCGGCGGGGCGATTGACCAAGGCCGGTTTTGTGCTAACCGTGAACCCTCCATGCCGGCCTCATCCAATCGCCGAACCGTCGCTCCGTCCGCCACTACGGCCCGGCCCAAGCCGGGCACCCGGCCGGCCAAGGGTGTCGCCACCCAGGCGGAAACCAAGGCCGGCGCCGTCCGTCCGCTGTCGGGAACCGTCTACATCACCCGGCAGGTGCACTTCAATTCGGCGCACCGGCTCCACAACCCGTCGAAGAGCCAGGAGTGGAACGTGGCGACCTATGGCCTGTGCACCAACCCGCACTGGCATGGCCACAATTACGTCCTTGAGGTCACCGTCCGGGGTCAGCCGGATCCCGAGACGGGCTACGTCCTCGATCTGGCCGCGCTCAAGCGGATCCTGCACGACACCGTGGTGGACCACTGCGATCACCGGAACCTGAACACCGACGTCGATTTCCTGCACGGGATCATTCCCTCCACCGAGAACCTGGTGATCGCGTTCTGGGATCGAATTGCGCCGGCGCTCCCCGCGGGCGAACTGCATTGCGTGCGGCTCTATGAAACGCCGCGGAACTTCGCCGAGTATCGAGGTCCGGGGGACCGCGATTAGGTCTTGCGGAGCAAAAGCCAGCCATGAGCAAGAAGACTTCAATGTACCTGCACCGCTCCGCGAGCGGCGCGGAACCAAGCATCACACGGGGCTACGACCGGAAATTCAAGGCCACCCCGGCCTACCGGCGCACGCTCCCCGACATGATGGAGGCGGCGCATGACGCCATTCAGGGTGCCCTCGTACCCATCCAACAGGTCGGGGTGCATAATTTCCGGCTCCCGTTGAAATTCCGGACCAAGCAGCGCGACCTGCTAACCCTCGAGGCACGAGTCACCGGCACGGTGTCGCTCGAAGCCGATCTGAAGGGGATCAACATGAGCCGGATCGTGCGCTCCTTCTACGAGCACAAGGACAACGTTTTCACCGGCGAGTGGATGGGCCGCATCTTGCGCTCGTACCTGAAGAACGTGAAGAGCAAGGACGCCCGGCTAAAGGTGGGCTTCTCCTATCCGATGCTGCACCAGAGCCTGCGCAGCGGACTCAAGGGATATCAGTACTACGAGGCCGCCTTCGAGGGCGTCATGACCCGCGCCGGCGACTGGCGCCGGTTCATCCATTTCGATTTTGTGTATTCATCCGCCTGTCCCTGCTCGGCGGAACTGTCGGAGCACGCCCGCGATCAACGGGGAGTCTACACGGTGCCACACTCGCAGCGGAGCAAGGCCCGGATCGTCCTCGAGGAAGTGCCCGGGAAGCGAATCTGGATTGAGGACGTCCAGGCCCTCTGCCTGCGTGCCCTGCAGACCGAGACGCAGGTGATGGTGAAGCGCGAGGACGAGCAGGCCTTTGCCGAGCTCAATGGCGCGCACCTCAAGTTCGTCGAGGACGCCGCCCGGCTGCTCTATCGCGAGTTCGATGCCGACAAACGCATTCGCGACTTCCAGATCGCCTGCTCGCACCTCGAGTCGCTCCACTCCCACGACGCCGTCAGCGTCATCTGCAAGGGCGTGCCCGGCGGCCTGAAGGCGGACTTCATGGATTTCGGATCGCTGGTGTGCTGAACGGCTCTTGCCGGTCGGCGCGGCGGCGCAGTGGCGATGTCGATGCGCTGCTTCCCTCTGCGCCGCAGCTCGATTCGCCGCACCGCGTCGTCCTCACCCGACACCAGGATACTCCCGATCGCCCGGCGCACTCCCGAATCGCGGGGCACCAGCCCCAGCGACCAGACCTCGCCCTCGCGCCGGCCATAGAGTTCGCAGCCCGTGCGCCCGCGGGACACGCACCTCCCCGCGCCTGGCACTGGCCCGTCGCGGATATCTTTCGCCGCCCCCGCTCCCCCGAATTACGGAGGTCTGCGGGCTTGCCACCGCCGCGCCGCCCGCATGGAAACACGCATGCCGCGAAGCCCATCCACCCGAATCATGGCCTGCCCACCCGCTCCCGCTGTTTTCCACCCCCGCCGGAAAACAGCCTAGGTTTTTTGCGGAGCAAAAAATCATGCGCTTCTCCATCCTCGGCAGCGGCAGCTCGGGCAATGCGGCGCTCCTCGTCACGGAGCAGGCGCGGGTCCTGGTCGATGCGGGGTTCTCGGCCCGGCGGCTGGGCGCGCTGCTGGCCCCCTTGGGCGAATCGCTGGATCGAATCGATGCCGTGTTCCTCACCCATGAGCACGGTGATCACGCCGCCGGGATCGAGGGCCTGAAGAAATTCCCGCACATCCGCGTGTTCGCCAACGATCCCACCGCCCGGGCGGTGCAATCCGGCCTCCAACACCGGCCGGACTGGCAGATCTTCCAGACGGGGGCGCGTTTCGTCTTCCGCGATCTCGAGATCGAGAGTTTCGCCGTGCCGCACGATGCGCAGGAGCCGGTGGGTTTCCGCTTCACCAACGGCCGCGAGGGAGACCTCTTCAGCCCGCGGCGCTCACTCGCCTGGCTTACCGATCTCGGCCACGCCCCGCAGAACGTCCGCGAGTGCATCCGCGGGTGCGATGTCGTCGTGGTCGAGTCGAACCATTGCCCGCAGATGCTCCAGGCCGACTCCCGCCGGCCGTGGTCGACCAAACAGCGCATCAGCGGACGCCATGGCCACCTCTCGAACGAGGGCGCGCGCGAACTGCTCGCCGCTGTCGCCAGTCCTCACTGGCGGCACGTCTATCTCACCCACCTCTCCCGCGACTGCAACTCCCGCGCCGCCGTGGAATTGGCGCTGGCGGAGGTGCGCGCCACGTTGCGCGCCTGCGAGTTCTCCGTGGTGGAACCGGGGAGCGGCACGCCGTTCTACGAACTCGGATAACAGAACCCATCGCGTCTCTCGCGGAGCATGCTCTGCGGAAGTGGGCCGTCGGAAGCACCTTTCCGTGGCTGCGAGCGTGAGCGAGTGGCGGCGCGA
>CAINHV010000564.1 GCA_903848965.1 uncultured Opitutia bacterium
ACACGGACAAATTCGACGATCCCAACCTGCCCGGCTCCATGGAGGTGACGATCACCTTCAAGGCCGTGATCGGCGGCACGGAACTCAACATCGTCCAGGCCGGCGTCCCCGCCGTGATTCCCCCGGAGATGTGCTACCTCGGCTGGCAGGAGTCGCTCGTCCAGCTCGCGATGCTCGTCGAGCCGGAGATCCCGAACGGTTGATCGAATCCGCCTCAGGTCGGGGCGCAGTCTTGCCCGTTCGACGAGCTCAGGGTCCTGAGCCGGCCGAAGGACTGCGCCCTCGGCGTATTCGATCGATCCCTGGGCGCAGCCTGCGTCCCTACGAAGACAGGGCAGTGATCGCCCGACTCCGTAGCCACGAGCGCCCGCGAGTGGACCCCAACACTGCGTCCTTGGCGTGAGTCGGCGGGCGGTTACAGTCCCCTTCCCCTCATGAATACCCCTCGAATCTACTTGGCCGCTCTGCTCGGCCTCGCCCTCACCGCCACGACTTTGTCGGGCGCGCAACCGGAGAAGTCCGCCCCTTCGGCCAAGAAGGAAAAGAGCGTCCACTTCGACAAGCCCCAGGCGCCCGCGACGCTGCCCGGCAAGGGCCTCGCGCAGCATGACTTCATCCTCATGGGCGTTCGCTCCTCGAGCGACGGCAAGGGCATCCGCATGGTCAAGGGCGGCCAGGTCGTCTGGAGCTACGTCGACCCGGAGGTGAAGGGCGCCTATTACGACGCCACGCTGCTGCCCAACGGCAACCTGCTGCTGGCCCATGGCCGCGGCGTGCGCCTCATCACGCCCGACAAGAAGGTCCTCTGGAAATACGAGGTCGATCCGAACGAGCATGAAATCGACGGCGCCGAGATGGTCGGCACCGACCGCGTCGTGTTCCTCAGCAACGGCAACCCCACCGCCAAGATCATGGTGGCGAACATCGTCACCGGGAAAATCGAAAAGGAGGTTGAAGTCCCCCTCGCGGCCACGGCCAACATGAAGGAACCGCGCTACGTCCACATGCAGGCCCGCCGGATGCGGCTGACTCCGCAGGGCACCGCGCTGATTGCTTACACCAACGCGAACAAGGTCGCCGAATACGACGAGCATGGGAAGGAAGTCTGGTCGGCGAGCGTCCCCACGCCGTGGTCCGTCGAGCGGTTGAAGAACGGCAACACCCTCGTCGAGTCGATGCGGATGGAGGCGATCGAGCTGAACCCGAAGGGCGAGACGGTCTGGAAGTTCACCAGGGAAGACGCCGCCGCGCAGGGCTACCTGATGGACAAGGCGCAGGTGTGCACGCGGCTGCCCAACGGCAACACCCTGATCACGATCAACAACGAAACCGCCTGGAAGCCGGGCGTGAGCGGCCCGGATGACTGGGCTCCCGTGCAGGCGATCGAGGTCACGCCGGAGAAGAAAATCGTCTGGGCCCTCCGCGACTGGAATAACTTCTACTGGGTGACGACCATGCAGACCCTCGATGATCCGCGGATCAACGCGAAGCTGCATTTCGGCTCGATCCGATGACGCGGCGCGCCGCGCCCAGGCGCGCTCTCCTGCCGTCCCCCGATCGGCTGATCTTTGGTTGGTCGTCCCGCCCTTAGGCGGAACGAAGCGCGCCCAGTACCGCCTGAAGACGGAACTACCAGCTTCGTTTGGGGAGCCACCTTCTTCCCAGCGCGGTCCCAGAAAACGGCCGCACCGCTGGATCGCGGAATCCGCGCGAGCCGCGGGGAAATCTTGCCCGAGGCTTTCGCCGCCACGTGGGATTCTTTTTGCGCCCGCGACGCTTTTTTGCGGCCATCACTGGCAATGAACACCCCTCGACGCGGGACCGCGGTCCGCGGGCTCCCTTCCCCGCCGGCGGCTTTCGAACGGCGGAGCTTTCTGAAACTGCTCGGCGTCGGCGCGGGTGCGCTTCTCGTTGCTCCGCGACTGTCCGGCGCGAATTCCCCGGCGTTGCCGGCACCACGCTCGCTGGGCCGCGCGCTGCAATTAGCCGGCGAGTGCTCCTTGGCCTGGCTCGATCCGCAGCATGAACACTTCCCCTGGGGCGGATACGAGGTCGCCCACGACGTCGGACGCTGGTGGAACGCCCTCCCCCGCCTCGAGGCCGCCACCGGCTTCGTGATTCCTCCCCCGCTCGAAGCCGCGATGCTGCATAATTTCTGGCGGCTGACGAAGAATGAGGACGCCCTCCTGCTCAACGACCCCGAAATCGAGGCGCTGCGCGGGAAAAAAGATCGCATCAATCTCCACAATCTCCGCGAGGGTCTGCTGGCCTACGCCGCGCTCGCACACTACCGGCGTAACGCTTGGGCGCGGGAACGCGGTCGGGGCCTCGTGCGCACCATGGCCGCGGGCCTGCTCCCCAATGGCGGCCTCGACACGAGCAAACTGAAGTCGCTCAGCCGGATTCCGCTCAGCCCGGACAAGATTCAGATCCAGCCGACCGATCCCAATGCGTGGTACGATTGCACGGGCTCCACCGGCCGGACCCTGGAGGCCTTGGTCGTGTTTCACGATGTCACCGGCGAGACCGAGTCCTGGGAACTCGCCGGGCGGCTCGCGGCCATTCTCGATCGCAACCTCCTCACCGATGACGGCTCAGTGCACCCGGGGATCGTCGCGCCGACCAACATCGGACATGACCACAGCTACCAGGGCGCATTGCGCGGCCTGCTGCTCTATGGATTGCGCTCCGGAGATACCAGGCTCGTCGAGCGCGTCCATGCGACCTTTCGCCACGGCGTCATGCGCACCCTGGTTTCCGAGTCCGGCTGGAGCCCGCACGATCTGGGCACGCTGCGGTTTCCCAATGGCGACGGCGATCCGCTCGCGGAAACCGGCAGTTGCTCCGATGCGGTGCAGCTGGGCCTCTGGTTGGGTTTGCACACGGGCCACGTCGAATGCCTCGACGACGTCGAGCGGCTGATTCGCACCCGCATCCTGCCGGAGCAGATCACCGAATCCGAGGATCCACGCCAGCGCGGCGGCTGGGGCGTGCATCGCGAACCGCATGGCCGGAGCAGCACTTTCGATGTCTTCGCCGCGGTGCTGGCCACGCTCGTCGATGTGCAGCAGGCGGCCGTCGAGGCCCGTGGTCCGGCCACCTGGGTTCACTTCAACCTCGCGCTGGAAACCCCGCTCGCGCGGATCCAGGAGCGCCGCACCGATCGCACCGCCCACGTGCAGGTCACGGCGAAGCGCCGCGGTGACCTCTACGTACGAGTTCCCGGCTGGGCCCCCCGCGAGTCCGTGCGGGTCACGATCGAGGGCAAAGCCCGTCCGCCGCGGTTCACCGGGGCGTATCTGCATCTCGCGAGCGGCAACGACCGGGCCGGTGCCACGGTCGAAATCTCCTACGACCTGCCGCACCGGGAAACGGTCGAGACGATGCCCGTGAGCGGGAAGAAGTTCACCCTCACCTGGCGCGGCGACGAGGTGATCGCCTGCACGCCGCCCGTCGCGATCTGGCCGGCGGCGCTCGTGCCGTAACTCATGGGTGTCGTTCGATGACGGGAGTGACCGCCGTTCGGCTTGTTTTTCCGGCCCGGGCGCGGAATGGTAGTCCAATGCGTTTCCGTCACTTTGCCTCCCTTGGGGTCGCGGCCATGATCGTCGCGGCGATGTTGTCCGGCTGCGCCAGCACCAGCCGGCCCGCTCCCGAGTACTTTGAACCGTCCGGCGCCGGCGCGAACATCATCAGTCTGCCCGCGACGGGCCCGAAGAATGCGGCCGTGATCCAGTATGGACCGAACGCGGCGCTGACGATCCGCGCCGCCGTCAACGAGGGCGTCGCCTCGGTTTCAATGGTCCTCACGATCAAGTCCGGCTCGAGTCCGCTCACCTTCGCCGGCCGTCTCGTCACCTTTGAGGTCGCCGGCGAACGCGACGAGCGCGAGGCCATGTGGGACGCGTCATTGGTCGACAACAAACGCCAGCGCACGGAACGCATGCCGTTCACCGCCGAGCTCAAGCCCGCCGACCTCCTCCCCCCGGCGCCCACGGAGGGCATCATTCGCCTCGGCCTCTATCAAAGCACTCTCGTCGTTCCCTACGGCTTCCAGGCCACGAAGGAATTTCGCCTGACTGTCCCCGCCGCCACCGGAGGAGCTCCCGTGACGCTGACCTTCGTCCGCCGGGGCGGGAAATCGTAAGGGCCGTGCTCCGTCGAGGCCGGTTCATTGAACCGGCTGGAGCCTGAAACCAGGAAGC
>CAINHV010000565.1 GCA_903848965.1 uncultured Opitutia bacterium
AGTATATTCTCCATTTCGACGCCTACGTCTTCGCGCATTAATGATATAACGTAAGAAATGAACGAATCTACGATTTCTATGTCCCTCTGTGCCTCGGAAAGAGGGAAGGCAGCCATCTTGGATCCGAGTGCTCTCTGATACGGGCCTAGTACCTGCGTGAAAAGGGGCACATCACCCCATAAGTAAACTGTTTCGAATCTCTGTTTTTTCGGCCTAACATTGCCATGGAGTAAGTCGTTTCTGCGGTTTCTCAAGCTGTCGAAGTCTTTACAAGCCTTCGAGCCCCAGTCGACGGGAGATTGAAAATGATCACAGAGTAAGTGGAGCTTCTTGACCTTCGCGTCGAGGCTCATCCTGTAAAGCCCTTCTAACCCTACAGATGCCCTGGATTCATCAGATGCAAATGCTAAAACTAGCAAATTGAGGAATGCTTCCGCCATCACCGGGCACATCATTCTAACCGAAAGACATAACCCCGAAAGCTCCAAAGCCATAGGATAGTGCTGATCGAAGACCTGCTTGAACTTCATCGCAGAAGCAGGCGAATCAGGGTCATCCATATTTTTCCGGACAACCGAATCGAGGGACTCTGCACGCGCCAAAAGCAGCTGACTTGATTCCCTTAATTGCGCGTAAGGATTTAAGAATGAATCCCACTTCGTAAGTGACTTCTTAACTCTCGCTATGGCAGCATAATGGTTCGGGATGTCATTTTTAACTACTTCTGAAAAATCGTCGGAAGAACAGACGTAGCATGATGGTAGGTAAACTTCCGTGCGAAAATTCAAGGACAAGACGTCGACTTTTCCTTCCGGCAAACACAGCCGGAAATGCCAACAAATTGCCTCTTTGATTTGCGCCCTTTCCACTTGGCTAAATACGCCCAAAGGCCGCCCAAACCTGGCTGCCAGATAACAAAAGAGGTCAATTGGTCTGATTTGATTTTTTAGAACAATTTTATGTCTGTTCCGGAATACTGTCCGGTTTTTGTAGTAAGGCTGGTCCGACAGAAACTCTTCATCGGTGGCAGCTCTTAATGCCCTCAATGAATCATTGTTAAATGCTGATGTTCTTTGATTGGTCATGAGTCGTTACGTTTTTCAACTAGAACAACTTCAGCCGGGGGGCGACCCGGACCACCTTGTCGAGTTGCTGCAAGCTACGCACGGTCTTCTCGGCCGGAGCCGAGGAAGGCACCCAGCGGCGTGCCGCAGCTTCACGGCCGGCGACAAATGATGTGACGGCAGCGAGACGCGAATCCCCCGGCTCGAGGCGCACCCCCAGCTCGTAGCCCTCTTCAAGGCCATCCGCCAAAAGATTGGCCGAAGCCACGATCGCCGCCGGGGTCGTGTTGCGGTCAGCGAGCCAGACCTTTGCGTGCATCCCCGGGCATAAGCGGATTTCGGCCCCAGCCTGCGCCAGCTCCTCTAAAGCTCGGCGATTAGCCGGATCTTCGTGCACCAGCAGGCGGACACGCACCCGTTTGGCAGACGCCATCAATTTCGCAAACACCTCGCTGCCTGAATCCACGGCCCACATCGTGACGTCGAGGCTCTCCTGGGCCGAGGCAATCAATGCCAGAATCTCGCGCTTCAACGTCTTGTTCGGGTTAGTCAGCAGTAGCTTCCGGAAAGTCGGAAGCTTCGGCAATGATCCCGACAAGAGCAATTCGCGCCGTGGGAGCACTTCGGTCCGGGGCTTGGCCGTCATGAGCCAGCGGGCAAAACTGCGGAGTTCAAGCGCCTCGGCCGCCTCCAGTCGGAGGAGCAGCTCATGGGCGTTCGCCGCTTGACTAGCAGGATCCAAAGCCGAGGCGGTCAAGTCACCCGAAAACAAGGCACCGACCGGAGTCTCCTCATCGAGTAGCCCCGCCAGCCAATACTTGGCATGATGATTGGGATAGCCGCGTACCATGGCCGCATCGCCGGCGAGACCGTCTTTGAGCTGCGCCGGGCTTTTCAACTTAGCACGGTGATCGGGCGAAGATGCCACCCGATCCTTGGCCTGGTGGTTATTAGACGCGATATTCAGATAAAGGACATCCGTCGTGAGCTCCCGGAGGAGACCCTCGTCGGCCAGGCAAAACGCCCCGACGACACAATTCGGACGGCCGGAGAAGGTCGCCAACAGCTCGGCCCGATGCCGGGCAGCATCTTCACGAGCGAGGGTCGTCAGTACGGAGGGTTGGCTCATGCTTCAAAGTAAAGTGGGTAGAGGGCACGCGAGAGGGCCGCACGGTTCAAGCGCGCGGGTCGCACCCGGGCGAAAGCGCCGCGCAATGCGCTCGGCTCAAGCCCCGCAGGGTCGAGGCCGACCGAACTTATGAAGGCTGCGGCTTCTTTAAGCAAACCAGGCATCGTCTGTACGCCGCTATCCTTGAGCCCATACTGCACGAACCAATCTAAGGCCTGACACAGGTCAGACGCTCCAATGCGGCCGACAAGAGTGACGTCCCACCCCCCGACGGTCAGACGATGCCTGAACTCAAGCGTATCCATCTGGACGGAAGCGCTCGCCAGCTTATTCGGGGAAGGCAGGAACAAGCCCCCGGCGAGCGGGGTATAGCCAGCCTTCGCCAGATAGCTCGAGAAGAACTCCGCCGTAACGCCGTTGGCAGTTTGGTTGATCAACCCGTGCGACATTTTATCCAAGGACTTCATCTGCGAAAAAACGATTTTCTCGATCTTCCAGATGCCTGCGCCCGTCGAACTCGCGTGGAGTTGTGCCTTGGCCTCTCGCCGACGAATCTTCGGGGGATTGCTCAAAGGGTTGATGAGCAACTTCTCCCGGCGCTGACCGAACCAGCCGTCAAATGAGCTACCCACCGCAAGACTTTGTAACAGCGTGGTCAGGCCTGGGTACCGTTGGTCCCCTGCCATAATGACTTCCGAGTGCAGGCTGCCCCATTCATCGGCGGCGGCTTTCTCATCGAGGGCTGCGACGGGCAAGATTGGCAGATTCGCGAACAACGGTCCGAGCTGGTCACCGACCAACATCATCCAAGCACCTTCGGAATGCTCAACCCATGCCGCCTTGTCTTCCTTAAGACTGGCTCGACCCCAATCAGACAGGTGATACCGACCATCCTCTTGGAGAACCAGCGCCCGGTCGCGGACCGACTGCTCCAGCATTCGGCGTGCGATTTGACGACGCTGGCCAGCCAGAAGAACCCGATCGACGTCGGCTTCCGTAACCCCGCCCATGGTATCGGCCAGTTGAAGCAATGCCAAGGCAT
>CAINHV010000566.1 GCA_903848965.1 uncultured Opitutia bacterium
ACCGGGTCGACGCCGCTCGTGTGGCTCGGATTGGTGCTCGTGTTCACCTTTGCCCACGCCCCGATGTATGGCCCGCAGGCGGCATTTCTCTCGGAGCTCTTCGGCACACGGGTCCGCTACACCGGCGCCTCGCTCGGGGCGCAACTGGCCTCGATTGTCGCCGGCGGGTTGTCGCCGTTCATCGCCACCGCGCTACTGCCAAGGTACGGTCGCGTGGGACTCTCACTCTACCTCGCGGCGATGGGACTCATCACGATCATCGCCGTCCTCGCCGCCGCGGAAACCTCGCGGAAGGATATTCACGAGGATACGTAGAGCATGCGCCGGGACGATTCGCGGCGGCCGTTGGCGCGGACCGTTCACGATCGGGGCGCAGCTGGCCGCACCCCTTCGAGGCGAGCCCCTCTTCTTACCGGCCGTTCGAAATCTTCGAGCTCGGCGCCGGTTGTGCCGGCGGAACGTCTGTATTCATCCGGCCGAAACTGCCTGTCTCGGCCGCGAGGACAAAGCCCTCCGTCACACTCTTGAGCTGCTCCCAGCGCCGGCGGATGTTCTTGGCCTCTTCCTTCGTGATGACGCTGTCGGCCGAGGATTTCGCGATCGTGGCCAGCATGTCCGCGAATTCCTGGACAATGTCATTCGTCATCGGAATCAGCGGTCCCGCCGCAGGTACGCTATGCGGGTTGCGGATGAAGAAGCCATCGGACTGCTCGCACACCCATTGCGCGACGCGCGTGTCCTGAGTGACCCGCAGCAATTGCCCCACCCGCTCGAGCGGGCTGTTGGTCGCGGTCGCACTGTCGCCCTCCGGAGGCTCGGCCCACTTGTAAATCAAGGACAATGAAAGTCCCATCTCCGCCGCGATCTGCTTCGCGCTGGTCTTCTTCAACACCTCCTTCATCACCTCGTGCGAGTCCATGTTGCCGCCAGCGTGCAAGCGGGAGCGCGCTTGGCAAGCCGACCCGGTCGCCGACGCGTCACTTTTTAGTCCGCCATTTCCCGGCCGCGGGAGATGCGGCCGCGAGCCGGATTCGAATCGAGGTCCCCGGGGCGATTCAGAACGGGGCCAACCCGGAAAGATGGCAGGCCGGGAATCTCCGTAACAGCGAGTCCGTCGATGGATTTATTGCATGAAGCACGCCCTCTTCCCCGTCGCCCTGCTGGGCTGGCCGGCTGCATTCTTCCGCCCAGCCGCATTGCTGTCCGCGGCGTGCCGAAATTCCACCGGGTTAACGCCGGGCTCTACCGGAGCGCCCAGCCGGATGCGGCCGGAATCCAGGCGCTCGCCGCCCAAGACGTGAAGACGATCATCAACCTTCGAATGGCAGACGAAGCGTGGGCGGGCGAGGCGGCCGTCGCGCGGAGCCACGGAATCGGGCACCTCAACATTCCGCTTCGCGGCCTCAGCGGACCAACCGCAGCCGAAGCGGCGAAAGTACTCGCCGCTATCGCCTCGTCGCCGGCGCCCGTCTTTACCCACTGCCGGCGAGGCGCGGACCGCACGGGCACCATGATCGCCTGCTACCGGATCGAGCATGACGGCGGGACACCCCAAGCGGCCCAACGCGAGGCCGCCGAGCACGGCAGGCGCTGGGTTCAGATTGGAATGAGGCATTTCATCACTCGCTTCGCGGCGCGGGCGGCTCCCCTGCCGGGGGATTCACCGCGTTGAGCCCTCTGGCGCCGGCCTC
Source organism: uncultured Opitutia bacterium (assembly GCA_903848965.1). Taxonomy (GTDB): domain Bacteria; phylum Verrucomicrobiota; class Verrucomicrobiia; order Opitutales; family Opitutaceae; genus ER46. The sequence continues at coordinate 1,692 of CAINHV010000566.1, forward strand.
ATCCTGCGCCTCAAGCCGGATTGTCAGCACGCCAATCCCAGACGACTCCTTCGCACCAAGCAGCGCCCAAGCCGTCGCTGGTGCTTTTTTTCGTGCGTTGCCCCATCTCTTTGTGACTCACTCTCCGCCCTCTTTCATCGATGAACATTCACGAGTATCAGGCCAAGGCGTTGTTCGAAACATTTGGCGTGCCCGCGCCCAGGGGCGCGGCGGCCAAATCCGCCGCCGAATTCGACGCGGCCCTCGCCTCGCTGCCGGAAGGTCCGACGATGGTGAAGTCCCAGATCCACGCGGGTGGCCGCGGCAAGGGGACGTTCACGAACGGCTACAAGGGCGGTGTCAAATTCTGCAAGACCAAGGCCGAGGCGAAGGAGATCGCCGGCAAGATGCTCGGTGAGACGCTCGTGACGATCCAAACCGGCCCGGCCGGTCGCAAGGTCCAGACCGTCTACTTCACCGCCGCGAGCGACATCAAGAAAGAGTACTACCTCGCGATCCTCCTCGACCGCGCCACCTCGCGCCCCGTCATCGTCGCCTCCACCGAAGGCGGCGTCGAAATTGAGAAAGTCGCCCACGACACGCCCGAGAAGATCCATAAGATCTTCGTCGATCCGGCCTACGGCCTCGCCGATTTCCAGGTCCGCGAACTGATCTTCCAACTCGGGCTCACCGGCGTCGAGGCGAAGAACGCCGCCAAGCTCATCCGCAATCTCTACACGTGCTATTGGGAAACCGACGCCGCCATGGTCGAGGTCAACCCCCTCATCACCACGCCCACCGGCGACGTCCTTGCCCTCGATGCCAAGGTCTCGTTCGACGACAACGCCCTCTTCCGCCACCCGGAGATCGTCGCGCTGCGGGATCTCAACGAGGAGGACTCGAAGGAGATCGAGGCCTCGAAGTATTCGCTCAGTTACATCGCGCTCGACGGCAACATTGCCTGCCTCGTCAACGGCGCCGGTCTCGCGATGAGCACGATGGATATCATCAAGCATTTCGGCGGCACTCCGGCCAACTTCCTCGATGTCGGCGGCGGCGCCTCGAAGGATCAGGTCATCGCGGCCTTCAAGATCATCCTCGGCGACCCGAACGTGAAGGGAATCCTGGTGAATATTTTCGGCGGCATCATGGACTGCAACGTGATCGCCCAGGGCATCGTCGAGGCGGTGAAGGAAGTCGGGCTCAAGCTCCCTCTCGTCGTCCGGCTCGAGGGCAACAACGTCGCCGCCGGCAAGGCCACCCTCGCCAACTCCGGCCTCACCCTCGTCTCCGGCGATACGATGGCGGACGCCGCGCAGAAGATCGTGAAGTTGGTGGCGGCGTGAGAGCGGACGGCAGCCAAGTTGAGAGCTGAGAGTTGAGAGACCGAGCTAACCAGAACCGAAGACTTCAGACCGACAAAGACCGTAAGCCCAAACGGAGTTCACTGCTCCAATCTCCGTTCTCTCAACTTCACCCACCCCATGCCCATCCAGATCAAGGAACTCGCCTTCATCTTTCATCCGGTGACCGACGTCGCCCGGGCGCGGAAATTCTATGAGGGCCTCCTTGGCTTGAAGCCTGGCGTGCAGGTCGAGTTCGCTCCCGGCCAGTGGTGGGTCGAGTTCGACATTGCCGGCCAGGCGCTCGCGATCTCGAACGCCATTCCCGGCACGAAGAGCGAAAGCCTCGTCCTCGAGGTCGTCAGTTTCGACGAGACCTTGAAGACCCTGCGCGAGGCCGGCGTCCCGCTCGTCGGCGAAGTGATGGAATTTCCCGTCTGCCGGCTTTGCAAAATCAAGGATCCCGACGGCAACGAAATCGGTCTGCACGAACGCAAGGACCGCTAAACCTCCGACTCCTGTCTCCCGACTCCTGACTCCTTTCCTCATGTCCATCCTCATCACTCCCGAAACGAAGATCCTCATCCAGGGCATCACTGGCGAATTCGGCGCGCGCCACACCCGGCTCTCGCTCGACTACGGCACGAAGGTCGTCGCCGGGGTGACGCCGGGCAAAGGCGGCCAGTTCTTCGAGTACAAGGAGCACAAGGTTCCGATCTTCAATTCCGTCGCGGAAGCCGCGAAGGCCACGGGCGCGACCGTCTCGGCCATCTTCGTCCCGCCGCCGTTCGCCGCTGACGCGATTCTCGAGGGCGTGGACGCCGGCCTCGATCTCGCCGTCGCCATCACCGAGGGTATCCCCGTCCGCGACATGGTCCGCGTGAAGCGCGCCATGCAGGGCCGCCACACCCGCCTGCTTGGGCCGAACTGCCCGGGCGTCGTGACTCCCGGCGCCGGCAAGGACTCCCAGGGCGGCTGCCGGATCGGCATCGCGCCCGGTTACATTCACAAGCGGGGCCACGTCGGCGTCGTCTCGCGCTCCGGCACGCTGACGTACGAGGCGGTCTTCCAGCTTACCTCGAAGAACATCGGCCAGACGACCTGCGTCGGCATCGGCGGCGACCCCGTCAACGGCACGTCGCACCTCGATGTGATCAAGCAGTTCAATGACGATCCCGAGACGCATGGCATCATCATGATCGGCGAAATCGGCGGCAACGCCGAGGTCGAGGCCGCGCGCTGGATTAAGGCCCACTGCAAGAAGCCGGTCGCCGGTTTCATCGCCGGCGCCACGGCCCCCGCGGGACGCCGGATGGGCCACGCCGGCGCGATCGTCGGCGGCGCCGAGGATACGGCCGCCGCGAAGATCGCCGTCTTCAAGGAATGCGGCATCGAAGTCGCCGTGACGCCTTCCGACATGGCCGACGCCCTCCTCCGTGCCGCGAAGGCGAAGGGTGTTGTGCTGACGTAAAGCCATCGGGGAACGTTGGGCGGGCTTTTCGAGCAACGCTCAATTTTCAACGCTGAACGTTCAAGTGCCGGTGGGTCCCGTGGCGCCGGTCTCTGACCGGCGGAGTCCGTATCACGCGAAGTTCTTCGCCGGTCGGAGACCCGGCGCCACTTGAGCGTTAAAAGTTGGGCGTTAAGCGTTGAGCGTTCCCTTCCGCGCTTTCCATTGACCCTCCTACCCCTGAATGCTGCGCTCCCCGGGCGATGACCCCAGCGCTTCCCCCGCTTCGCCTCGCGTGGCGACACACCGGCCTGCTCCTGGCCGCGCTCACTCTCACGCTCCGACTTTCCGCCGCGGCACCGGCCTCCGCCGAGGTCGAGGCCGGGCGAAAGCTGTTCCGCGATCTCTGCTCCAACTGCCACGGCCACGAGGGCGCCGGCGCCATGGCCCCGGGCCTCAACCGGCCCACGCTGCCATCCGCTCCCGATGACGCCGCGTTGCGCGTCGTAATCGCCGACGGCATCGCCGGCCGCGGGATGCCGCGGGTGCGGCGCTGGTCGGAGAAGGAACTGCGCGAACTCGTCGCCTATGTGCGCTGGATCGGCGCGGCACCCGTGACGCCTTTGCCCGGCAACCCGCAAAAGGGTCGCGAGGTCTTCAACCAATTCGGCTGCGCGACCTGCCACATTGTCCATGGCCAGGGCGGCACCTTCGGGCCTGAGCTCACGTCCATCGGCCGGATGCGGGGCGCCGACTACCTCCGCGAGGCCATCGTCAATCCCGGCGCCACCCTGCCCAAGGGAACGCTGCCCGTCCCCGCCCGCGGCTACAGCGAGTACCTGCCCGTCTTGGCAACGACCCGCGCCGGCCAGGAAATCAAGGGCGTGCGGCTCAACGAGGATCTCATGACGATCCAGATTCGCGACGAACAGAGCCAGTTCCACTCCCTGCGCAAAAGCGACCTCCGCAGCCTGCACAAATTCCAAGGCACCAGCCTCATGCCGACCTTCAGCCAGAAGCTCGCCGCCGCCGAGCTCGACGATCTGCTCGCCTACCTCGCCAGTCTCCAGGGCAAACCATGATCTCGTCCCGCTTTCTCCTTCTCGCTGGTGCCGTCCTCCTGGGCGCGTCCCAACTTCCCGCACAGGTCACCGCAGATCGGATTCGGCGCGCGGACGCCGAACCCCACAACTGGCTCACCTACGCGGGCAACTATCAATCGCACCGCCACAGCCCGCTCGCCGCGATCAACCACCAGACCGTCTCGCAGCTCAAGACCGCATGGGTCTACCAGGTGAGGCAACCCGGGGTCGTCGAGACATCGCCGCTGGTCGCCGACGGGATCATGTACCTCTCCGAGCCGCCGAGCACCGTCACCGCAATCGACGTGCGCAGCGGCCGCGCGATCTGGAGTTACTCGCCGACCATTCCGCGCGACGTGATCGTCATCGGCTCGCCCCAGGTCAACCGCGGCGTCGCCCTGCTCGATGGCCTGGTCTATGTCGGGACCGTTCACGGCCACCTCATCGCACTCGACGCCATCTCGGGCGCGGTCCGCTGGGACACCGTCGTCGGAGACAACAAGCTGGCGTACTATCTCACGCTCGCGCCGCTCGCCCTCGAGGGAAAAATCATCGTCGGCGTCTCGGGTGCCGAGGCCGGCATCCGCGGTTTCGTGGATGCCTACGATTCCAAGACCGGCGCGCGGCTGTGGCGCACGTTCACCGTTCCGGCGCCGGGCGAACCGGGTTCGGAAACCTGGGACAGCGAGAGCTGGAAGACCGGCGGCGGCTCCACCTGGCTGACGGGCTCATACGATCCAGAGTTGAACCTGCTCTATTGGACGACCGGCAACCCGGGGCCGGACTGGAACGGCGATGTCCGGCCGGGCGACAATCTCTACACCTGCTCGGTCCTCGCGATGGATCCGTCGAACGGGAAACTGAAATGGCACTTCCAGTTCACGCCGCATGACACGCATGACTGGGATGCCAACGAGACCGTCGTGCTGTTCGACGCTGAGATCCAAGGCCGGCCGCGAAAGCTCCTCGCCCAAACGAATCGCAACGCCTTCTACTACGTCCTCGATCGCGCCACCGGCGAATTTCTCGTCGGCGAGCCCTACGCCACACAGACTTGGGCCAAGGGCCTCGACGCCAAGGGCCGGCCCATCCTGATTCCCGGCAAGGATCCGACGCCGGAGGGAACCCTCGTCTATCCCGACGTGCAGGGCGCCTCCAACTGGCCGAGCCCGAGCTACAGCCCGCAGACGAAATTGTTTTATCAGGCCGCCCGCGAGATGGGGACCGTCTACTACAAAGGCGAGGCGGAGTACGTGCCCGGCCGCGCGTTCATGGGCGGCGGCGCGCGCATCCTGACGGGTGACGACGGTTACGGCGCCATCCGCGCGCTGGAGTCGACGACCGGAAAGTTGAAGTGGGAGTACAAGCTCCTGTCCGCCGGCTGGACGAGCCTGCTCTCCACGGCCGGCGGCCTCGTCTTCGGCGGGACGGAAGAGGGCAACTTCCTCGCGCTCGATGCCGAGACGGGAAAGCTTCTCTGGGAAACGCAGCTCGGCGGCGCGGTCCGCGGCATTCCCATTTCCTTCGCCGTGGACGGGAAACAATACGTCGCCGTCGCCGCGGGCTACGCGCTCTTCGTCTTCGGACTGTGATCCGAGTGGCACGGGTCTCTGACCCGTGGAGATCTCACGGAGGACCGCTCCGCTTTCATGG
>CAINHV010000567.1 GCA_903848965.1 uncultured Opitutia bacterium
GCTCGCGTTCCTCGCCTTCGCCGTGTTTGTGGCCCACTACCCGCCGCTCTTTGTCGGGGCGTTCCTGTTCTTCCTGGCGTTCGCCCAGGCGACGGCGCACCACCAGGGCCAGGTGGACATCCGCTCGCCGCTGCTGGTCGGGTTCTTCCTCGCCGGCCTCGTCATCCACGGCGGCCTGCAAGCCTGGTGGATCGAGCCGGTCCTGAAGAGTCTCGGCGAACTGCCGCTCTTCATCGGCGCCACCATCCTCACCGCCTTCAACGACAACGCCGCCATCACCTATCTCGCCACCCTGGTGCCGGGCTTCACCGACGCGCTGAAGTACGCGGTCGTGGCCGGCGCAGTCACGGGCGGCGGACTCACCGTGATCGCCAACGCCCCGAATCCCGCGGGTCAGAACATCCTGCAGCGTTTCTTCCCCAGCGGCGTGAGTCCCGGCGGGCTCTTGCTCGGCGCCCTGCCGCCGACGCTGGTCATGGCCTTCGCGTTCCTGTGGCTGTAGGCGGCGGCTTCCCGAAAGCCCCGGCGGAAAACTTGCGAGCGTGAACCCCCGCCGGCCGGGCCCCACCCGCGCGAGGGGTTGCGCGCCGTCGTTGGGCCTGCAACGTCGCTGGCGTGCCCAAGTCTGACGAAGCCCCCACCATCATCTTCTCGATGCTCGGCGTCTCGAAGAAAATCGAGCGCAAGGAAATCCTCCGCGACATCTCCCTGTCGTTCTTCTACGGCGCCAAGATTGGCGTCCTCGGCCTGAACGGCTCCGGCAAGTCCTCGCTCCTGCGGATCCTCGCCGGGCGCGACACCGACATCGATGGGAGCGTCCATTTCGAGCCCGGCTATTCCGTCGGTTTCCTCGAACAGGAGCCGCAGCTCGCCGCCGGCTCGACCGTGCGCGCCAGCGTCGAGGAGGGCGTGAAGCACCTGACGGATCTCACCGCGGCCTACGACGCGACTTGGGACGAACTCAGTATCGCCACCGACGAGATCGCGAAGGAGACGATCATGACGCGGCAGGGCGAGTTGCAGGAGAAGATCGATCACCTCGGCGCGTGGGACGTCGCCCCGCAGGTCGAGATGGCGATGGAGGCCCTGCGCTGTCCGTCGGGCGATCAGCTCGTCGATCGTCTCTCGGGCGGCGAGCGCCGCCGGGTCGCCCTCGCGCGGCTGCTGTTGCAGAAGCCCTCGATCCTCCTGCTCGACGAGCCGACGAACCATCTCGACGCCGAGAGCGTGCAGTGGCTTGAGCAGCATCTCGCGCGCTATGAGGGCACCGTCATCGCGGTGACGCACGATCGCTACTTTCTCGACAACGTCGCCCAGTGGATTCTCGAACTCGATCGCGGCCACGGCATCCCGTGGGAAGGCAATTACTCGGCCTGGCTGGAGCAGAAGCGGGCGCGTGCGGCTATCGAGCAGCGGACCGAGGATCGCCGGCAGAAGGCGATGGCGCGCGAGTTGGAATGGATCCGGCAGTCGGCCAAGGCCCGCGTGGCAAAGTCGCAGGCCCGCATCAGCGCCTACGAGACGATGCTGAAGGAGAACGTGGCGGAGAAGGAGCGGGAGTTTGAGATCATGATTCCGCCGGGCCCGCGGTTGGGCACCCTCGTCGTGGACGCACAGAAGGTCTCGAAGTCGTACGGCGAGAACGTGCTCTTCGAGAACGTGACCTTCTCGCTGCCGCCCGGCGGCATCGTCGGCGTCATCGGACCCAATGGCGCCGGCAAGACGACGCTGTTCCGGCTGATTATTGGCGCGGAGAAGCCCGACGGCGGCGTGCTGCGCGTGGGCGACACCGTGAAGATCGCGCATGTCGATCAATCGCGCGATTCCCTCCCGGCCGGGGAGACGATCTGGCAGACGATCAGCGGCGGCGAGGAGATCATGAAACTCGGCGGCCGCGACGTGAACAGCCGGGCCTATTGCGCGCAGTTCGGCTTCACCGGCGCGGATCAGCAGAAGAAGGTCGGCGTGCTCTCGGGCGGCGAGCGCAACCGGGTGCACCTCGCGCGGCTGCTGAAGAGCGGCGCGAATCTCATCCTGCTCGACGAACCGACGAACGATCTCGATGTGAACTCAATTCGGGCTCTCGAGGAAGGACTCGGGAATTTTGCCGGCTGTGCCGTGGTCGTCTCGCACGATCGCTGGTTCCTCGATCGGGTGGCGACGCACATCCTCGCCTTCGAGGGCGACAGCGCGGTGGTCTTCTTCAACGGCAACTATTCGAGTTACCTCGAGGACTTCCGGCGCCGGAAAGGCAAGGAAGCCGACCAGCCTCACCGGATCAAGTACCGCAAGCTCACCCGGGCGTGATCGTGCAAAGAAAGTGGCAAACCGGCCAAACCGCGGAATATTGCCGGCGGTTGGAAATCCCACTCCCATGAAGTCCTGTGTTCTCCTCCTGTTTGGCCTCCTCCTCTCCATGAATGCTGCTCAATCCAAGACGGAATCGCTCGTGCTCGGCGGGGGCTGTTTCTGGTGTACGGAGGCGGCGTACGAGATGCTACCGGGCGTGACGGGCGTCTTCAGCGGTTACGCCGGCGGCAAGGAGCCGAATCCGACTTACGAACAGATTTGCGCGCACGCGAC
>CAINHV010000568.1 GCA_903848965.1 uncultured Opitutia bacterium
AGGACGAAAGCCAGGAGGCGATTGCGCATCAGAAAAAAGGGGCAGGGGTTCCGGCCGGAGAGCCGGCGGGTAGGTGGTAAAAGTAGGAAGGGGCCGAATCGAGTCAATCGTGGGCGCCGTCTGGTGGATCGCCCATTTCTGGGAAGATTCTTTGGAGGGGCGAGCTCAGTCGAGGCCGGATCATGGAACGGTCGCAAGCGGCCTCGGCGGAGCTCGGCCCTCCACCTGGGTTGCGACCCCGACTGGTGGGTCGATTTTTGCGCCTTTTGCGCGTTTTTGCGGCCAATATGTTTGGCGGCGTGAGTTAGGCTGCAGCCCCGCCGCGGCGCACTCAGTCTTTCTTTTTCTTTTTCCGCGCCGTCTTCGGTTCGATGTTCAGGTAGGTCTTGTTGAGCATCTGGCTCTCGTAGAGCTCCAGCAACCGCACACCTTCGCGCGGCTTCACCTGATCCTTGCGCGTGGCCGCATCGATTTGTGCCTTCATCCGGCGGCACAGATCCTCCTGCTGGTATTGCACGCCCTCGATTACGTCCGCGATCCGGCTGCCGCTCAGCGCCTCCTCGATGTAGAAGCCGTTCGGCTCGTCGTCCTCGAGGAAGACATGCACCTCGTTCACGCGGCCGAAGAGGTTGTGCAGGTCACCCATGATGTCCTGGTACGCGCCGGTCAGGAAGATGCCCAGGTAGTACGGCTTGGAATTCAGCGGGTGCAGCTTGATGTAGTCCTTCACGTCCTGGAGGTCGATGAAGGAGGAAATCTTGCCGTCCGAGTCGCACGTGATGTCCACCAGGATGGCGTTGACGCTTGGCCTCTCGTTCAGCCGGTGCAGCGGCGCGATCGGAAAGAGCTGCTTCAGCGCCCAGTGATCGAGCAGCGACTGGAAGACCGAGAAATTACACACGTACTGGTCGGCCAGCAGCCTATCCAGGTCGTGGAGTTCCTCGGGCTGGTAACCGGTCTTGTTGCTCTCCTTCGCGATCTGTTCGCAGATCTGCCAGTAAATCGACTCGGCCGCGGCGCGGTTCTCCAGATCGAGGTAGCCGAGATTGAAGAGCGAGAAGGCCTCCTCCTTCTTCTGCAGCGCGTCGTGGAACCGCTCGAGCCGGCCGAGCTTGGTCTTGTTCTTTAACATCACCTCAAGGTCCTCGACGACCTTGTGCTTCTGCTTTGGCTGGTGCTGCTGGCCCAGCGACTCGCGCTTGTTGATCCGCTCGAAAACCTCGACGACCAGGAGCGAGTGGGGCGCCACGATCGCGCGCCCGGACTCGCTCACGATGTCGGGCACCGGCTCATTGCACGCATGGCAGATTTCCCGGATGTTGAAGACGACGTCGCGGGCGTATTCCTCCATCGAATAGTTCATCGAGCTCTCGAAGTTCGTCCGGGAGCCGTCGTAGTCGATCCCGAGACCGCCGCCGACATCGAGGTAGCCCATTGGGAAGCCCATCTTTGCGAGCTGGCAGTAGAACCGCGTCGCCTCGATCACCGCATTCTTGATCGTGATGATGTTCGGCACCTGGGAGCCGATGTGGAAATGGACCAGCCGCAGGCAGGACTGGAACTTCGCCGCCTTGAGCTTCTCGCAGGCAAAGAGGATTTCCGCCGTGTTGAGTCCGAACTTGGCGTTGTCGCCGGTCGACATCGCCCACTTGCCCTCGCCGCGGGTCTGGAGCTTCGCCCGGAAGCCGATCAGCGGCTTCACTCCGGTTTCCTGCGACAGCCGGATGATGTCATCAAGCTCCGCGAGTTGCTCGACGACGATGATGATCCGCTTGCCGAGCTTCCGGCCGAGGAGCGCCAGCCGGATGTAGTCGTGGTCCTTGTAACCATTGCAGATGATCAGCCGGTTGGCGCCCTCGTGCATCGCCAAGGCGATCATCAGCTCGGGCTTTGAGCCGGCCTCGAGGCCGAAATTGTAGTCCTTGCCGGCCGCGACGATCTCGTCGACGACCTCGCGGAGCTGGTTGACCTTGATCGGAAAGACCCCGCGGTAGCTGCCCTTGTAGCCTTCTTCCTTGATCGCCTTGGCGAAGACCTCGTTGAGCTGGACGACCCGGTGCCGGAGCAGATCCTGGAACCGGATCACCATCGGCGCCTTCAACCCCATCCCAAGCGCCTCATGGATGACGTCGACCACCCGGATGTCGCGACCGTCGAGCCGGGGCTGGACGTTCACAAACCCCTCGTCGTCCACGGAGATGTGGCCGGAGCCCCAGCGTTTAAACCCGTACTGTTCTTCAGACTTGGCGACCGACCAGGCGGTGGAGGATTTGCTTTTCAATGAGTGGGGCGCCGGGCGGGCGAGGAGGAGGCGACGCGTGGACCCGCAATTGAGGTGCTCAAAAGGTTGGACCGGCCACTCTCGTCTCGGCGATCGACCCCCACTTTGGATTGCTGCTTGCTTTTGCGGGACACGAATCAGTTAGATGCATGTTTTCTTTTTTCAATATCACTGAACACGCAATGACGAAAATGTCCGCAGTCCACGCCTGGCCCGATTTCCTTGCCCAAGCCCCCGCGCCCGCGCAAGGCGGCATGCCGATGGCCATGATTGTCGGCTACCTGCTCCTTTTCGCCGCGATGTATTTCTTCATGATCGCGCCCCAGCGGCGCAAGCAGAAGGAACACGAGAAGATGCTCTCCGCCCTTTCCTCCGGCGACGAAGTCGTCACCACCGGTGGCATTTACGGCACCATCACGAATGTGAAGGACGACCGGTTCATCGTGCGCATCTCCGAGAACACCAAGGTGGAAGTCGGCAAGGCGTTCGTCCAAACCGTCGTCAAGCGCCAGGGCGAAGAGAAGAAGTGATGGTTTTTCGCCCCGTCGGGCGATAAACTCCGAGGTTTTTGCGCAGCAAAAACCACCCCTTTAAAAACCCAAACGACCCATGTTCAAACGCAACCTCTGGAAGCTCGTGCTATCCCTCGCCGTCCTGGCTTGGTCCATCACGCAGCTCATCCCGGCCAACGACGTGCCGTTCGTCGATTACGTCCGATCGCACGCCACCGCCAAGCAGGCCGATTTCGCCAAGCTGGTCGATGAGGCCGGCGCCCGGAAAAAGGATCTGAAGGCCGCCAGCGAGTTCGTCGCCCTCAAGCAGATCGGCAAGGAACGGAAACTCGACCTCACCCAGTACTTCCCCGACATCAACATCGAGAAGTCGCTGGTGAATGTCGAAAAGCGCAACGACATCCTCCTCGGCGAACTCCTCCGCCGCTCCAAGGCCAAGCTCCAGCTCGGCCTCGACCTGGCCGGCGGCGTCGCCTTCACCCTCGAGGCGGTCGAACGCCCCGGTGAGAACGTGGACGAGGCGGCCCGTCGCGAGAAGCTCACCAAGGCCATTGAGATCATCGGCGAACGCATCAACGGCTTCGGCGTCGCCGAGCCCGTCATCCGCCCCATCGGCACCAATCGCATCGAGATTCAGCTCCCCGGCGTCAGTACGAAGGATAACCCCGACGTCGTCGACCAGGTCAAGGCGCCCGCCCGCCTCGATTTCCGGATGGTGCACCCCAATCTCACCCCCGGCCCCGGCTTGGAGACGCCCGCCGGCTATGAAATCAAAGTCCTCGAGAGCGAAGGCCGCGCCGGCGAATCCTTCCTCGAGGAGGTCTTCGTCAAGCGCATCCCCGAGATGACCGGCGAGATGGTCGAGAACTCCTACGCCCGGCCCGACATGTACGGCAAGCCCGAGGTCCTGATGGAGTTCACCA
>CAINHV010000569.1 GCA_903848965.1 uncultured Opitutia bacterium
GGCGGGGCTCGTCCACGCCCGGCTGGCTACGGCATTTCTTAAACCGCTCCATTCGAAAATCCCGAATCGAAATTCGAGAATCCAACCGCAATCCCACTTTGACTGGCGGAACTTCCCGCATACTCATACGGCCATGCTGGTTGACGTGCTTCAAGATCGTGCGGCGCTCTACGTGTCCGGGGCCATGGCCGCCCCGGAGCGGGATGACTTTGAACTGATCCTGGAGTTTCACGGCGGGCTGCGGGCCCTCGTCGCGGAATTGCAGAACGCGACCACCGCCTGGACGATCGCCGAGTTGCCGCCCGCCCTGGCCGCGCCGACGGGATTGATGTCTCGCATTCTGGGCACGCTCGACACGCAGCCCGCCCCGCCCCCGCCCGAGGCCGTGGCGGTGACCGATCCCGCGGGCCTGATCGAGTGGGTCAATCCGGCCTTCAGCGCGATGTGCGGCTACACGCTCGGCGAACTCCGGGGCCGCAAGCCCGGCGCGTTGTTGCAGGGTCCCGCCACCGACCCGGCCGCCGTGAGCCGCATCCGCCAGTCAGTGCGCGAGCGTCGCGCCTGCCGCGAAACGCTGATCAATTATCACAAGGACGGCTCGGCCTATCAGGTGGCCATCCAGATTACCCCGGTGCTGGACGACGATCAGGGACCCCTGTGGTTCGTCGCCCGGGAGCGGATACTGGCCGAGAGTGCTTGAGTGGCACGGGTTTCCCGACCCGTGGAGTGCATCACGGAACGCAGTTCATGGGTCGGGAGACCCATGCCACGGAAATCACACTTGCCCGGGTTCGTAGTTCCGCCTTCCGGCGGAATCGGGCATGTAGAAACCGTGCGGCCATCGCACCCAAGCCGTCCGCCTGAAGGCGGAACGACGAACTCAAGTCGATGGCCGCCGGTGACGTCTGGTCCTACGGTACCGCCAGGGCGATCAACTCGGCGGGGACGCCGCGGGCGCCAACGGCCACGACGATGAACTGGCGGTCGTTCACCATGTAGGTCATCGGGATGCCCGTCGCGTTGGCGGGCAGTTCCAGCTCGTGAATCGTCGCGCCGGTCTTCTTGTCGAGGGCGCGGAATTTCTTCCCTCCTCCGCCCGGGCCGGCGTTGAACATGCCCGCACCATCGGCGGCGAAGAGCAGGGTCTTCGTCACCATCAGCGGCGCGCGTTCCGGCCGACCGGTCTTGCTGAGATCGATGCCCTTGAGCGCGGGGTGATTCTTCACGGCGTCGGGCACGTCGCCGTTCGGCACCATCCACGCGTGATCGCCGGTGCGCATGTCGATAGCGGTGATCCGGCCCCACGGTGGCCTGATCAACGGCAGCCCCTGCGGCCCGATGTTACCGCGCCCCGCTCCCTCGCCGCCCCCGCCGGCTTTCGCCGCCGCGGCTCCACCACCCTTGGCCGCCGCGCCGCCCGCCGGTCCGCGGCCAGCGCCGCCGACATAAGCCATGTCGGACCGGCGCGGATCGGGAACCGAGACGGCCATCGGATCGGGATTCGTAAGCGAGGAAACGAAGAACAGCTTGGTCTCCGGATCGAACGCGCCACCGGGCCAGTTGGCTCCGCCGGTGTGATGCGGGAGCAGCAGCGTCGCGAGCTTGCCATCCGTGCCGCGCACGATCGGCGGCAGATAGAGCGGGCCGTATTTGTACTGCTCGAGGATCTTCCGCGCCTCGGCGTTCAGCTCCGGCGTGAAGTCGATCAGGTCGTCCGGTGACACCCCCACGCGATCGAAGGCCGCCGGCTTGGTCGGAATCGGCTGCGTGGGCGAAGTCCACTCGCCGGGCACGTCGGACGCAGGAAACGGGGTCTCGATGATCGGCCAGACCGGTTCGCCGGTCACACGATCGAACACGAAGGTGTAGCCCATCTTCATCACGAGGCCCACGGCCTTGATGTTCTTCCCGCCGACGGTGGTATCGAACAGCAGGGGCGGCGACGAGGGCTCGTAGTCCCAGATGTCGTGATGGATGATCTGGTAGTGCCAGACGCGCTTCCCAGTGCGCGCATCAAGGCACACGAGGCTGCCCGAGAACAGATTGTTACCCGGGCGGTGCCCGCCGTAGAAATCGCCCGTCGCGGACTCGACCGGGATGTAAACGTAGCCGAGCTCTTCGTCGCCCGCGAGCGGCGCCCACGCACCGGCGTTGCCGGTGCCCTTCCAGGAATCCTTTTCCCACGTCTCGTTCCCGAACTCGCCGGGTTGCGGGATGGTGCGGAATGTCCAGAGCTGCTTTCCCGTGCGGACATCGTAGCCGCGGATGTGGCCC
>CAINHV010000570.1 GCA_903848965.1 uncultured Opitutia bacterium
CCCCTACACGCATTTTGTAGGGGCGTGCCTCGCGCACGCCCGCGGCGCCCGAACGGGCTTCCTTTCCGCGATCTCCTAAAACGCCGCCGTGACTTCGTTCTGGTGACCGGGGTCCAGTGTCTTGGTGCCGAGCGCGACACATTCGACTTCGTCGTTCTTCAGGATCTTGAAGCTAACCGGCGCCGTGGCGTCGTTTGTTTCCCACCGCCACTTTCCGATCGAGATGAACTGCAGCGGCACCCCTTTTTCCCAGGTCAGGCCCGGGCCTTCGCCGCGGATGAAGAGACGGTTGCCGATGCCAATGTAGGCGGTGACGAGCAGCCGGGTCGCGCCGTCGGAGGTCAGGACGCGTTCCACGATCCCGGAATGGAAACCCTCGCCGGCGTCGGCCTCGTTGTTCGGCGTGGGTTCTTCGATCCCCAGCGTGGGCTCTTCCTCGATCGGTTTCTTCGGGGCCTTCTTCCGCGGCGGTTTGGCCGGCGTCGGTAGCGCGCTGGTCTCGTTGGGCGTCGCGTCGGGAGCCGCGGATTCGGGAAACGGATTCGTGCTCGCGGGGACGACAGGCGTGACTTCGGGAATCGACTCGCGGGGCACGGGCGCGGGCTCGGGGCTTTGGTCCACGGGATCGGCGGTGGGCGTGGGTGCCACCGGCTCGGGCGATGGCAGCGCGGCGATCGGTTCCGGGGCCGGAGGCGGTGGCGTTGCCAGAACAGTGGCAGTCGACTTGTTCTCGGGCGCGGAGACTGGCGCCGGGATGGACGCAGGGAGGGTGAGGCTCGCCGCCCGTGCGAGCCGGGCATCCATTTCGGTGACGGCGGCGGCCCGGGCGGCGTCGAGGGCCTTGGTGGCATTGAGGGTGGCCTCGGCGAAGATCCGGGCGGCCTCGGTCCCGGCCTGGCCGAGCGCCTGTTCGGCGGCGGCCTGGGACTTGCTGATGGCGGCGGCGGTGCCGGAGGAGAGTTTACCGATCGCCTCGTTGGCCGCCTCGAGGTGCTGGCGGGAGGCGGTCTCGAGTTTGGTCCACTCGGCCGTCGACTTGGTGATTTTGTTGGCGATCGATTCGAGCCGTTCGCTATCCGAGGCGCGGAGGGTTTCGAGTTCCTTCTCCAGTTCCTCCCTTTCGCCATCGGCCACGGCGACGAGCCGGGCCTGCAACTCCGCGACCCGCTCCTGGAGCTTGTGGGGCAGTTGCTCCGCCTGACGGAGATTCTTTTGCACGAGATCCGTAATCTCATGCAGCCCGCTTGCGGCGATGCTGATTTGCTCGGCGGAGGAGGTGACGGTGCGGGCGAGGGCCTCGAGTTCGCGCTGCCGTTCGTCCAGCGCCTCGTTCTTCTGGCGCTCGAAGCGCGCAATCAGCGGCACGAGCGCAATGAGGGCGCCGCCGAAGATGCACGCGAAAATTGTGAACACGGCGGCGGTCGAGAGCGGGCGAGCGCTGTTCATCGCCACGAATCCGGCGGTGCCGAGGAGCACGGCGTCGCTGAGGAAAAAGATCCACATGGGAAGCTTCGGACTCGGATCAGGGGAATTCATGAGAGGCTTGGCCGGACGCCCGCGGGGGAAAGGCGGCTCCCGCCGTCCGGCGCGGGAGTTGGCCGGCGCGGGAAAGAGGAGACGCTCGGTCGGCGGAAAGTTTGTGCGTGGCCCGGCGACCGGGCTCAAGGCTTTTGCGGCCGTGAGGGGAATTGCCGGTTCAGGGTTGTGCCGGTGAGCGTCCGCGGCATCGTGGCTTGGCGCGATGAACTATCCTGAATTCCTGCGCATCGAGCGCGAAGGTAGCGATGGATCCCGGCACTATGTGGTGCATACGCACGATCCGAAGTTTTCCCTCGAGCTGACCCCCGATGCCGCGGCTCCCAACCAGATCGGTCGTGGCGTGATCCGGCGGCTCCAGGTACCGAACTCCTGGGCGGGCGATTACACGAAGTACGCCAAGTTCATGACCACGGCGCAGGAATTCTTTGCCCAGTCGTTTGCCGAGCCGGAGCCGAAGGCAGTTTCGCGCCGGCTGGCGCGTTGACGGGCGTCCGTCGCGAAGTTCGGGGATGGATCGGGACCATCCCGCATCCTGACGGCTCGGAGCATCGACCTCACAACCGCCGCCACGTCATCGCGCAGAGCGACATCAACAGTCCGATGCGCACGGCACCTTCGAAAGTGAGGATGACCAGAATCCACTTCAGGCTCGTGCCGCGCCGGAACGAGTAACCGAGCACCGAAACCAGCAGCAGGCCGAAGGCGTAGGCCCGGCCGTAGCGCACCGTGAGGAGCACCAGCATCCACAGCCAGTAGCTCAGGAGGGTCATGCTCCATAAGAACGCCGTCACTTCGCCCAGCCCCAGCGCCCGCGGATCGGCCCCGCGGGCGATCTGCTTGATGCCCAGATAACGCTCGCTGAGCACGAGCTGCCAGACCTCGAAGATCAGATAGAGCGGTGCGAGGAGGAACAGCGTGGACACCGCCGAAGGAGAGGATAACCGGACGAAAAAGGCAACGGGCCGAGCGGGGCCGCAGGTTACCAGCGGTGCTGGTGCGGGCTGAAGTCGGCTTCGTAGGAATCCTGCGGTGTGGTCTTCCCGCCGAACATCATGCAACCGAGCGTGAGCGGGGAAACCTTGAGGCCGGTACGTCCGAAGGGCAGGTAGTTCATAGGATAACAGATTGATTCAGGAACGGTTCCCGGATGAAACCCCGGTTTTGGTGCCGCCGGGTTGGTGCGCTCGGGCGCGCGGTCACTGGCGCCCGGAACCCGCCACGAACTGGAGCAATTGGCGGTTCAGCAGGCTGGCGAGCAGGATGTCGCCCGTCGTCGGATCTACGCCGAACGAGGCGACCGCCGCGGCGGTGGCGACGAGTTGCACGCGGTCGCGGCTCCGGAAGGGAAAATTCCCCTCGCGATCATCCCACCCATAGTTGCCGCCGCGGACGATGACGTTGATTTCCTCGTAGAGATTCTGGCCCACGTCGGCACACCACAACCGGCCCGTCGCCGAATCAAAGGCCATGCGCTAGGGATTGCGCAGTCCGATCGCCCAGAACTCGGTGCGTACTTTCGTCGCGTCAAGGGGCGAACCCTGGAGCTCCCTCGCGCCCACGAACGGATTGTCCGGAGGGATTGCATACGTCCCGGGCCGCATCGCGGGGTGAGGGTGAGGCGCCGGCTGCCCGGCCGCCGGCTCAGACTAATCCAGATTTCCCGAGGAAATCTCGAACCGTGCGAGGTGAACCTCGCGATCGGAACCGAGCCAGCGTCGTGCGCGGTGAGTGTACCAGACGAAGAACTGGCGGTTGGTCTGCCAGTCGGGATGAAAGGCCAGCGCCCGCAGGCCCTTGTTCGCCGCTGTCGTCGCCGACGCGCTCGCGGAGGTCGAGGAAGACGGTCGCGGATGCGGGGGGGGCTGCTCGCGTCGAAGATCAGGATGCGTCGCGGCTTCTCGACGACGAAGATTCGGCGGGCGTCACCGGGCGGCGACACGATCGCGACCGGCTGATCCACCGTCACTCCCGGGAAGGCGGGTTGCGTGACGTAGGGCAGCGAAGCGGCATGTCCCGCGGTCCGCAGTAGGGTG
Organism: uncultured Opitutia bacterium; assembly: GCA_903848965.1. Taxonomy (GTDB): domain Bacteria; phylum Verrucomicrobiota; class Verrucomicrobiia; order Opitutales; family Opitutaceae; genus ER46. The sequence continues at coordinate 3,573 of CAINHV010000570.1, forward strand.
AGGCAGCCGCAGGCGAACCAATGCATCGCCCGGTCCGGGGGGGACGCCGACGTCCTTACGGGGCGAGCGCTTTGGCCACCGCCTGCTCGAGTGCTGGGCCGCGAAGATCGCGGGCGATGATGCGGCCCTCGCCGTCGAGGAGGAACGTCGCGGGAATGCTTTGGATGCCGTAGCGCACCGCGAGTTTGTTGGCCCAAAATTTGCCGTCGTAGAACTGGGCCCAGGGCATCTCGTGCTCCTGCGCGAAGGTCTTCAGTTTCTCGAGGGACTCGGGTCGATCGAGCGAGATCCCGATGATCTCGAAACCCTTGGCGTGGTATTTTTTGTAGGTCTCGACGACGATGGGAAGTTCGGCGATGCACGGCCCGCACCACGTGGCCCAGAAATCGATCAGGACGACCTTGCCCTTGTAGTTGGCGATGGAGAGCGGTTTGCCCTCGAGATCGACCTCCGCGAAGTCCGGGAAGCTCTTGCCGACGGAGTAACGCAGCTTGTTCTCCAGCCCGGCAATGACCGGGTCGATGCGGGCGGTGGTGGCGGGAAAATCGGTCTTCAGCTTTTGCAGCAGCGCCATCCCCTGTTCGAGGTCGCCGAAGACATCGCTGTAGAGCGTGGCCTTCATGTACAGAATCTGCGCGACGGCCTCCGATTTTTCGCCGTACGTGGCGATCAGGTCGTCGAACTTCTTCATCTCCGGCGCGAGGCCGGCGGCGGTGCGCTCGCCCGCCTTCAGCTTCACCTGGATCTCTTGCACGAGGGCACTGAGATCGGCCTTGGGATCGCCGGCGGCCGAAACGGAAATCGGAGCGAGACTGAGCAAGGCCGCGAGCGCGGCGATCGGAGGAAGTTTCATGATGGGGCGGGCAGGGCCGCGGATACTAGTAAGTTAATTCGGCCGAAAAAGAAGCCGATTGCGGCGAAATCCGGCCTAGACCGGCCAAGGCACTTCGCCCCGACCGAAGCGGGTGCCCGGGGGGAAGGACAGATCAAAGTGGCTCGCGAGCAAGGCCAGCAGCGCGTCGGGCGTCTCGATGGCCTGTTTCTCCGACGAGCCGTCCAGTCGCCGAACGGTGAACTCCCGGTTCATCACGACCAGCCGGCGATCGGGCAGCGCCCGGGTGACCACGAGATTGTTCATGAACCGCGCCTGCGGATGGGTGCAACTGAACCAGTTTCCCATCTCGAAGTCGAAGGGCGCCGGTTCCTCGAGGGTGAACTCGTAGACGTCGGTCCAACCGTCGGGTCCGAGGATCTGATGCATGAACCGCGCGCCCTCGAAACGGATTCGGCGCGGCTCATGGGGCGTGGCCTGTTCGTCGCCGGTGTCGAGGGCGATGGCCGCCGTCGAGCCCACGCCGCCGAAACCAACGTCCGCCAGCCAGGGCCGGCCGCTGGCTTCCACGCGCAGCACCATATGGGTCAGAGGCGTGCGATAGTTCGCCGGGGCCTGCCAGCGAACGCGGGCGAGCAGCGCGGTGACCGGGAAGCCGAGCGCTCGCAGCACGGCGGCGAAGAGCGTGTTCTGCTCGAAACAATAACCGCCCCGGCGATCGCGCACGAGTTTCTGCTCGATGGCGGGCAGGTCCATGCGGATGCCGCGTCCGAGCAGGACATCGAGATTCTCAAAAGGGATCGCGGCGACGTGGAGCCGATGCAGGGCCTGCAAGGTCGCCACGTCCGGCGCCGGGGTTTCGGCGAAACCGAGGCGCGCGAAATACGCGCCTAGATCCGGTGCAGGTTCTGCCATGCGGGCACTATTCGCTGCCCGGCGCGTGAGGCAAGGATGCGGAGCTGGCGGTGATCGACTCCCCGCTCAACCCTTCTGCAACTGGTGCGGCGCGACGTCGGCCTCGCTCGGATTCAGCGGGATCCGCATGCCGTAGAAGCTCCGGTACACGAAGAACAGGGCGATGAGGAAGATGACACCGCCGATAATGTGCTTGGGCCCCGATTCCATCTTCACGGCAATCTCCACCGCGAGCAGGCCGAACAGGGTGGTGAACTTGATCACCGGGTTGAGCGAGACCGAGGACGTATCCTTGAACGGATCTCCCACCGTGTCGCCGACGACCGTGGCGGCGTGCAGCGCGGTGTTCTTCATCTTGAGCTCCACCTCGACGATCTTTTTCGCGTTGTCCCATGCGCCGCCGGCGTTGGCCATGAAGAGGGCCTGGAACAGGCCGAAAAAAGCCATGCCGATCAGGTAGCCGATGAAGAAGAACGGATCGAAAAAAGCCAGCGAGAGCGCGAAGCAGAAGATGACGATAAAAATATTCACCATGCCCTTCTGGGCGTACTGCGTGCAGATCTTCACGACCTCCTTCGAGGCCTCCGTGCTCGCGGTGGCGGCGTCGAGGCGCATGTTCTCCTTGATGTACACCACGGCGCGATAGGCGCCGGTCACGACCGCCTGGGTGCTCGCGCCCGTGAACCAATAGATTACGGCGCCGCCCATCATCAGTCCCATGATGGCCTCGGGATGCACGAGCGACAGGCGCTCGATCGTTTCCGGGTAGATGGATTTCAGCATCATGATGATGCCAAAGACCATCGTCGTCGCGCCCACGACGGCGGTGCCAATCAGCACCGGTTTCGCCGTGGCCTTGAAGGTGTTGCCCGCGCCATCGCCTTTCTCAAGTTGATGTTTGGCCGACTCGAAGTTCGGAGTGAAGCCGAAGTCCCGCTCGATCTCCGCCCGGATGCCGGGCCGGGATTCCAGCTGCGAAAGCTCGAACACGGATTGGGCGTTGTCGGTCACCGGACCGAAGGAATCGACCGCGATCGTCACGGGACCCATGCCCAGGAAGCCGAACGCCACCAGACCGAAGGCAAAGATGGGGGCCGCGAACTGGAACGCCGGCGGCATCATTGCCTGCACTGCGGCATGACCTGAGAAATAGTAGGCCCCGCCCATCAGCGCCAGGATGCAAAGCCCGGTCCAGAACGCGGAAAAATTTCCCGCCACGAGTCCGGAGAGGATGTTCAGCGACGCTCCGCCCTGCCGCGACGAGGTGACCACCTCCCGCACATGCCGGCTCTCCGTGGAGGTGAAGACCTTGGTGAACTCGGGAATCAGCGCCCCGGCGATCGTGCCCAGGGAAATAATGGTCGAGAGCACCCACCACAACCCGGCGCCGACGGCGGGATGGCGGGCCAGCAGCGCGTAGCTGGCCGCGTAGGTGACGGCGATCGAGACCAGGGAGGTGATCCAGACGAGATTGGTCAGCGGTTGCTCGAGGTTGAAGTCCGCCGCGCGGCTCCAGAGGGCGCGGCTGAGCCGATCGTTGATCCAATAACTGGCGAGCGACGTCACGATCATCAGGATACGCATTGCGAAGAGCCACACGATCAGGACGCCGCACAGGGCGGGATTCGCGGCGAGGGCCAGGGCGAGGAACGCAATCAGCGCGACGCCGGTGACGCCATAGGTCTCGAAGCCGTCGGCGGTCGGACCAACCGAGTCGCCGGCATTGTCGCCCGTGCAGTCGGCAATCACGCCGGGATTGCGTGGATCGTCCTCGGGCAGGTTGAAGACGATCTTCATCAGGTCGGCCCCGATGTCGGCGATCTTGGTGAAGATGCCGCCGCAGATGCGCAGGGCCGAGGCTCCGAGTGACTCGCCGATGGCGAATCCGATGAAACAGGGCCCGGCCAGGCCCACCGGCAGGAAGGCGAGGATGCAGATCATGAAGAACAGCTCGATCGCAACGAGCAGCAGCCCGACGCTCATCCCCGACTGCAGCGGAATCAGCAACGTGGCCAGCGGGTTGCCGGCGAGGGCGGAGAAGGCGGTCCGCGAGTTCGCCACGGTGTTGATCCGGATGCCGAACCAGGCGACGCCGTAGCTGCCGAGGATGCCGAGCACCGAGGCGAGGAGGATGACGACGACCGATCCCGCTGCGAGTTGGGACAGGACGCCGAAGTAATAGATCATGCAGGCCGCGATTAGCACCCAGAGCAGGGCCAGGAACCGTCCCTGCTGGAACAGGTAGGTTTTGCAGGTTTCCCAGATGACCTGGGAAACCGCCGCCATCGCGCCATGGACGGGAAGCCGGCGGGTCTGGCGGTATTGCCGCCAGCCGTACACGGCACCGGCGACGCAGACGGCGAGCCCGATCATCAGGATGTTCATTCCCGAGAGGGAGCCGTCGAGGAATGAAACCTCTCGCAGATCGGGGATGTGGATGTCGGCTTCGCTGGCGAGCAGCCCGGACGGAAGGAACGCGGCCAAGGCAGCGGCGGCGCCCGAATTAAAACGGAGGCGGAAGGACATGGGAGCAGGGGGTTGCAACGGGGCTGCCCCGGGGGAAGCGGGGCGAGCGGGGCGAGCGGGGCGAGCGGGGCGATGACCGACGTCCAAGAGTTTGCGTTCAACGCCAGGTGGTCGCGAGCCAATTGCGCCGGTCAGGGCAGATCGCCATTCCCCTCGTCCGGCACTCGATGCCGGGACGGCCGATTAAAGATCCTTCCGGCGATAGCGGCGAAGTTCGAGCTCCTGTCCGCGGCCGTAGAACGAAACGACATAGTCGAGCCGGGCGATTTGCCACGGCACGGAATAGCCCGGCCCGTTCTTCGTGAAGACGATGTCGTCCGCGATAAAGACGCAGGAGTGAATGACGACCCCGCCCGGCCGGAGCATCAGGATGATGTCGCCGAGCATTGGCTCGCCCGCCACCGGATAGTAGCTGGACTCGAGCGTCCGTTTAACCAAATCGATCTTCGAGTATTGCTCGTCGGGTGGGTCGTTGTAGAAGTTGAGGGAGGTCCAGTGACAATCGTGGTTCTCGTCGTCGCGATTGTCCGAAGGCAGCGGAAACGTGTAGATGAGCGATCGCGCAAACCGCGGCAGAAGATGGATGAGATCGAGCGTGCCGCCATCCGGACGGCGGGCGAGCGACGCCAGGAGGGGCTCGATGTCCTTGGAGCGCCGGCCACGACCCCAGTACCGCGCCAGGGATTCGGTTTCCTGCCCGTGTTTGAGGCGGAGTTGCACCAGCAGCGCTGGCTTGCGCGAGACCGCTTTCAGGAACCGGATGCGCTCGGCGGTCGACGCCAGCCCCCGCAGCACAATATCGTGATCCGAGAACAGCACGATCTCGTTGCGCTGATAGAGCAGGCTCCTGGTGAGGGCAATGGTCTCGGGCGCGAGATCAGTTCCTTCGAACCAATCGTCGGCTGAATCGGCGCGAAAACGGAATGGTTCGCACTGGGGAACGTTTTCGGGGAACTCGGCCAGCGCGGTATAGATCTTGGCCCGGGCGGCTGGGCTGAGATCGACGACGTCCTCGACCCGCGGCTGTAGCACCAGGCCCGAGGGTAACATCTTTCGGATGGCCGGATCATCCAACGTCTGTCGCTGTGCGGCCGTGAGGCCGGCAGCTTCCCAGAGGGCCGTCAGCTTGGATTCGGTGTAGCCGTTGAAGGACCACTTCGGCGGCTGCGGTATGCTGTCATCCACCGGGATAACCTCCGCCGGCGGCTCGATCATCACGGTGCTGTATTCCAGATCGCCCCACGGTCCGATTGGGAGTTGACCGGATTTCTGGCCCGCGTCCGAAGTGATTGTGCCGAGCCGGGACGCGTCGACGGCAACGGCGGGAGGAGTCGAGGCGGGTGCGCTCGTCATCATCCACAGGACCACGGTCCATGGAGCCAAGACCACCAGCGCGATGCCAAGCCAGCCTAGCCGAGAAATGCGGAAAACGTTGGCAGTTTCGTTAAGGGGCATCGTGACCGGAAAAGCCGACGCTGAGCGCGGATTCCGTCCTCCGTCAACCTAACCGCGTACCGGCAGCGAATTCTGCGACCCGAGCCGCTGGGTTGCCCGTGGAGATGGGCCTGTCGGCTCCCCTCGATCAGGCCGAGTTGCTCGTCGCGGCCGTGGTGCGGCGGGTGCGCCAGCGACGGAAGCCGAGGAGGCCGAGGCAGCCGGCGAGGAAGAGAGCGCCGTAGGTCGCGGGCTCGGGCGTGGGGCGGATCTCGTGTTCGAACCAGCCGTTCTGGCTGGTGGTCCAGGTGGTGGTGAGGCCCGGGGTGTAGCCGGTGAAGTTGATCTGGTTCAAGGGGGAGCCGCCGAACTGTTCCGATCCGCTCAGGGGGCTGCCGTTGAGGG
>CAINHV010000571.1 GCA_903848965.1 uncultured Opitutia bacterium
CGATCTTCATGGGTCGGGAGACCCATGCCACGCCCATGCTACACTGATGCCGCGCCCATGGCACGGCTCCGATTCACGCCATCGCGGCGGGGGCGAAATTCAAATCCTCGACCCCGGCTTGGGAGACCCAGCGCGCGGTCCGGGCCGTGAGATCGAGTTCGATGAAGGCGGGCGGGACGCCGAGCTGGCGGCCGGCATTGAAAATCCACGTGTCGCCCAGCCGCGAGGCCCAGGCGCCGCCCGAGCGGAAGGGGGAATTGTGAATGTGACCCGACACAACGAGGTTGGGTTTCAGCTCGGCGATCGTTCCGGCGAGAAAGGTGTCACCGGCATGGACCTTGCCGGTCCAGCTCACGCCCAGTTGATCGGGTGGCGCATGGTGCACCCAAAGCCACGGCCGTGGCGGATGAGTCGCCTGCTGGCGGAGGAAGTGCTGCATCGCCTCGCGGGTGGAGGGCCCATCCCACCACGGGCACACGGAGATCCGCCAGTCGCCGAGATCGACGCCGGCGCCGTCCACCACGAGTCCCTCGGCGCGGACGCGTTGCAGCCAGCGGGCGACGAACTCCTGGGAGGCATTCTTTTCGTCACCGTCGTGATTGCCCGAGCACACCAGCAGCCGCGTCCCGGCGCTGATCGCGCGAAGGTATTTCACGACGACGGTGATTTGGGAGTCCAGGTCGAGATGCCCGGCGATGTCCAGCAGGTCGCCCGCAATGATCACGGCGTCGTACTGCGGGGCCGATTGGGCCACCCAGTCGAATTGGTTCAGGCCGAAGTGAAGATCGGAAACGACGAGCAGCTTCATGCGGGGGTTCGCTCCCTCGGTAGCTACCCGCGTGCCATCGCACTCAGGCAGCAATCAATCCCCGGAGTTAACCACGAAGGCACAAAGACGCAGAGAGCAGAGTTCCTCTGTGTCTTCGTGGTTCAACTGGCTTGGTCCGATCCAGGATTCACGCGAAGCCGCGAAGGGCGCGAAGAGCAATCCCTGCAGCATCAAACCGCCGAGACACCGAGCGCCCGGGACCTTTGTGCCTTCGTGTCTTCGTGGTTCAAATGCCTGAGTCCGGATGTGGCCTGGACCGATCTCACTTGGCCAGATGCCGATCGAAGAACGCGGCGATTTCGCCGAAGGCCTCGCGGGTCTCGGGCGCCTCGACGTCCCGCCCGTAGCCGCCGTGCGACTGGCCTTCGTAGACGTGCAGCTCGGCGACAATGCCCGCGCGGCGCAGCTTGCGGTGGGTGCGGACGGTGTTGGAGAGAAAGAGATCGCGGGTGCCGCTCGTCAGGATCGTCGGCGGGAAACCGGTGAAGTCGCCGTAGATCGGCGAGATAATCGGATCCTTCAGGTCGTGGCCCGCGGCATACAGGAGCGCGGCCCGGCCGAGGAAGCCGTCCCAGGTGACGAGGACGTTGTCGATCCATTCGTTGGTCAGGTAGGTGTCGCCGACCTTCGCGATGTCCGACCAGGGCGTGCCCGGCGCGAGCGCGGCCGGGAGGGGGAGCTGCGCGGCCTTCGCCCGGAGGACGAGCGCGAGGGTCATGGCACCGCCGGTCGAGGTGCCAAAGACCGCCATCTTGCGCGGGTCGTTGGACTTCACGAGTTCGCGCCAAACCGCCGTCGCGTCGTCCATGGATGCCGGATACGGATGATCCGGCGGCATGCGATAGTCCACGGAGACCACTTTGAAGCCGCCGAAGCCCGCCATCATGATCGCCTCCGGGAGAGCCGATTCGCCGGGGCTAAACACATAGGCGCCGCCGTGGAGGTGGAGCAGCACGCGATCGCGATTCTGGGGTGCGACGGTCTTGGGCGTCACGAGGAAGGCCGCGACACCGCCGATCTGCGTGGCCTCGACCGTGACCCCGAGCCTGGCCTTCAGCGCCGGGAGGCTGGCGATGACGGGCGCGGCGCGGGCGGCGACAAGGGCCTTCCACTCTGCGGGGGTCTTGGGGTCGGCGTTGAAGTGCGGCGGATAAGGGACGGCAATCTGGACCTGCGACTGCGGGCTGACGCCCTCGGTCGGCACCGGGATCACTTGGGGCGGCGTGCGGCGGATGCCGACTTCGGTGTTGGCCGCAGCCTGGGCGGTCGCGCGTTCCGCATAACCGGCGGGCGGGGCGGATGCGGCGGACAGCGAGCCGGCAAAAGCGAGGAAGGCGATCGAGAGGGGTAATTTCATGGAGGGAAGGGACAGAAAGACGCCGGTGCTCTTCGCGGGCGTCGCCAAGGCCTAGTCCGGCCTCGACAGGGGAGGAAGCCGGAACTGGCTGCTCCGGGTGGCATGGGTCTCCAGACCCATGAAAGGAGATCTGGATCGCACTTCACGGGTCGGGAGACCCGTGCCACTCGATCCGCGGCTCGCGAAGGCAGCAAGGCCGCCCCGATCCCGCATTCTGTAGATGCGCGCCTCGTGCGCGGGCAAGTAGCGCCGGTCTTGACCGGCGAAAAGCGTTCTCGTCGTATGCCCCTCGCCGGTCAGAGAACGGCGCCACTGGAACTCAACCCCCCCATCATGCCCAAATTAGGATTCGGTACCCAAGCCCTCCACGCCGGCCAGAAGCCGGATCCCACGACCGGTTCGCGCGCCGTGCCGATCTATCAGACGACGAGCTATGTGTTCCGCGACACTGAGCACGCCGCGAATCTGTTCGCGCTGAAGGAACTCGGGAATATCTACACGCGGATTGGGAATCCGACGACGGATGTCTTCGAGCAGCGAATTGCCGCGCTCGAGGGCGGCACCGGCGCGCTCGGCCATGCCTCGGGGCAGGCCGCGATCACGGATGCGATCCTCAACGTTGCGGGCGCCGGCGATCACTTTATCTCCGTCGCGCAGCTCTACGGCGGCACCTACAACCTGTTTCACCACACTCTGCCCAAGCTCGGGATCGAGGTGTCGTTCGTGGACGCCGGCGATCCGGATGCCTTCCGTCGCGCGCTCCGCCCGAATACCAAGGCTTTTTATGGCGAGGGCCTCGGCAACCCCGCGCTGAATATTTTCCCGTTCGAGGAAGTCGGCAAGATCGCCCGCGAGGCCGGTGTGCCGCTGATCATCGACAACACCTGCCTGACGCCGTACCTCAACCGGCCGTTCGAGTGGGGCGCCAACGTCGTGGTGCATTCGACGACCAAATACATCGGCGGCCATGGCACGTCCATCGGCGGCATCGTCGTCGACGGCGGCAACTTCGACTGGGGCAACGGCAAATTCCCGGGCTTCACGCAGCCGGACGCCAGTTACCACGGGCTCGTGCACTGGGAGGCGTTCAAGGCG
>CAINHV010000572.1 GCA_903848965.1 uncultured Opitutia bacterium
GAAACATTTACCAACAAAACTTTTACTAGCCCAGTAACAAATACTCCTACTCTAACTCTCTCAACCACATCATCTACAACAGATGCTAGGCTTTCTTGGGATAGTACAAATAAGAAACTACAAGTTGGCAACGGCACAATATCACTAGATTTTGCTTCTTCTAATGTTATAACCAATGCTCAAGTTGCTAGTTATACACTGGTCTTGGCGGACAAGGATAAACTAGTAGAAGTAAGTAACGCTTCGGCTAATACCCTAACTGTTCCACTAAACTCTTCTGTAGCATTTCCTGTAGGAACTCAGATTACAATACTGCAAACAGGAGCCGGACAAACAACAATTACTGCAACTGGTGGTGTAACGATAAATGCAACGCCTGGACTTAAGCTTAGAGCTCAGTGGTCTTCTGTTACTTTAATTAAGAGAGCTACAGACACAATGGGAGCGGTCTTACGCTTCGATGGTCCGGTTTGCCGACCGGTCCCATCGCGGCGTAAAGCCGCCCCCGCAACTCCGGCCGGCGGCGACGAGCGGACCGGGCGTCCGTCGTCGCGCTCCCGTTGTTTACTTGTTCAGGAACAGATCGCTCTGGATCAGCTCGTGGATGATGCTGCGAACGCCGTAATTGCGGCCGCTCGTCTTCTGGACGATCTGCTCGATCTTCGAGCGGTCGGCGAAACGAACTGGAGCGCCGGTGGCGAACACGGACAGTTGGCGCGTCACGTTGCGGGCGAGCTGGGCCTCGTCCTTGAGGAGTAGCGCCTTGAACTCGCGGATATCGCGGAACGTGCCGCGGCCGGAGAGTTCGCCGCTCGTGTCGACCGGCATCGCCAAATAGAAGGCAAAGGGCCAGCCGTTCTTGCCGAAGCCGGTGACAGGGGCGTTACTGACCGCGGTCGCGCGATAGCGCTCACGCGAGGCGCCCATGACATCGAAGCCCTCCAGGGCGAAGCCCGGGGGATCCATCTTCCGGTGACACATGGCGCAGCTTTCGTCCGCGCGATGCTTGTCGAGTTGCTGGCGGATGGTGGTGGCGCCGCGGATGTCGGGCTCGACGGCGGGCACGGCCGCGGGGGGCAGAGGGATTTCATAGCCCACGATCCGCTCCATGATCCACTTGCCGCGGAGCACGGGCGACGTCGTCGTGCCATTCGCGGTGACCTTGAGCACGCTGGCCTGGGTCATCACGCCGCCGCGGACGCTGTCGGAGGGAAGGTTGACGCGCCGCATGGCGACCCCGTTCACCCCGTCGATGCCATAGTGGGTGGCGAGGCGGCCGTTGAGATAGGTGAAGTCCGAATCGATGATGTTACGCGTCGGCAGATCCTTCTGGACGAGCTCGCTGAAGAACAGTCGGGTCTCGGCCATCGCCGACTCGGTGAGGGAGTCATCGAGGTAGTAGTCGTTGTAGAGGGTCGTGGAAGGAGTGGTCTCTTCCATGCGGCGAATCTCCAGCCAGTAGTCGAGGAACGCGTCGACGAACCGGTGTGATTTCGGATCGTTGAGCATGCGCTCGGCCTCGACCTTGAGCACCTCGGGCCGGTGCAACTCGCCGCGGGCGGCGCGGGCGCGCAACGCGGCATCGGGTTCGGAATTCCAGAGGAACAGCGCAAGCCGGGTGGCGAGGGCATCGTTGTCCAGCCGACCCGGTTTGTCGTCGATGAAGACGTATTCCGGCGAGGAGAGGACCGCGGTGTAGCCGGCCATCATGGCCCCGGCGAAGCCGAGGCCGGCGTCGAACCGCTGCTTGATGAGGCTAAGGAAGAGTTGCACGTCGGCCTCTTGCACCGGCCGGCGGTAGGCGCGGGTCAGGAAGGAGCGCAGCAGCCGATCGGCGTCCTGCATCGGGCTGGCCGAAACCACTTCGACGCGGGTCTTGCCCACATTGGAGACGGCACCGGAACCGCGATTCGCGCCCGGGCCGGTGCCGCGGGGCGGATTGGCGGTGACGACATCGACTTCAACGCCGGGTTCGTCGGGGGAAACTTTCTTCATCGGCAAATCGCCGAAGATCGCCTGGTAACCGGCCGTGGTGGACTCGTCATACAGCGGGCCCTCGACTTCCATCCAGCGGAAGGCGACCGCGGGCATGCCGTCGCGCTGCGCAAGCGGATTGGTGAAACCGCCCTGGAAACCGGTGGGTCGGGAGCGATAGAAGCGCGCGGCGTCGGTCACGAGGTACTCGTTTGCTACCAGCCAGACTTCACCGAGGTCCTTGTCGCCCGGTTCAGGGGTAACATCGAAGCCGCCCAGGTGGCGGTTGGCGATGCCACCCTGGGCATAGACCGTGATCGGCTCGTAGCGACGGCCGGCCTGAACCTCGTTGTAGTTCGGGCGGTACCAGACTGGCGGGCGGATGACTTCCCGGCGTTCCGGGCCCGTGGAGAAGGAGCGGCTGGTGCCGCCGGGGCCGACCCAAAGCGTATACCCGTTGAAACGCAGCCGGTAGCGACCGGAGACCGGAGCCCGGAAGTTGTTCCACTTGGAGTCGAAGCCGGTGACGTAGTTGCTGGACGTCCAGCCGACCGCCTCGAGTTCGCGCGCGGCGGGATCGGCGTCGCCGACCGTCAAAGCGGGAGGCTTGATTTCCTTTTCGCCCGGCTTGGACAGGAGGTAGTTCGGCCGCACCGCCTCGGCCTCGGCCCGGAGCTCGGGTTGCGGCGCGTTGCCGACGACGAGGAACTTCTGCCGGTCGAAGCGCTGGCCGGTGAGGTTCTGGGGCAGCGCCCGGTCCTCGCGAAAATAATGACGCTTCTTCGTGGTCGGGGGCTGGACGAACTTCACGCTCATCGCCTGCCGCATCGCGTAGTCGGCCGCCTGCATGTAGCGCGACATGTGGACAAACGACACGTCGAGTGCGTTGCTGACCTTGTTGAACTTGAAGGCCTCGCCGTCCTCGGGAAGCTGATCCTTCACCTGCAGCCATGGCAATTGCAGGAGGTCGCGCAGCGTATTCTCGTACTCCGTACGATTGAGCCGGCGGCGGACGGCGCGACCGTCGCGGGCAATCCGCTGCTCCTCGACGGTGACGAGCGAGGTCGCGAGCCCGGACACGAACTGTGAAAGCTCTGCTGCGTCCGGCCGCTTCTTCTCGGCGGGCGGCATTTCGCCCGACTGGACGCGGTCGTGGACCTTGACCCACGTTAGGTGGTTCGCCGGGTCCGAGGGCGCGTAATTCAGGGATGTGAGATCGAGGCCGCCCTCCTTGTCGACATCGTTGTGACAGGTCGAGCAGTGACGATCGGTGAAATCGGCCAGATCCGGTTGCGTGGCAGTGGCGGCGCGCAGTGCCGGCGCGGCCAACAGCGCCAAGGCGCCCAAGGCGAGGACGGAACAGGCTCCGCGGTGGAAGACGGGACGGCGGGGCAGCGGGGTGGGGGAAGCATTCATGATCAGGCGGGGATTTCGGGTTCGACCACGGATGGCGTGCGCAACGCCACGGTCGGGTAGAAATAAAGCGACTGTGGCGCGCGGCGGCAAGCCGGCAGCGGGGAATCCTCGCTTTAGTTGATGGAGCCCAATCCGCCCAATGGCCGCGGCTCCAGCGGAGCCCGTCGCGTTCGGCGCGGGTGCGGCCAATCCGGCGCGCAGTTTATCTGCCTTGGCGTCCCGGGCGGGCTGGCGGCCGGTAATCGACGAGTTCGTTCGCCGGCTTTCCGGCGGCCCACGCGATGCCGCGCAGGAGCATCGGCTGAATCGACGGATCGGCGAAGTTCACGTATTCGTGGCCCTGCATCCACACGAACGCCCGCGCGGGCGCAGTGCCGCCGGGTAGGGTGTGTTCGTAGGTCCAGATTTGCGGGACCACCTCGCCGGCGTGACCCGAACGGATCGCGGTCGGGGTCGCGGCCATGACCGCGGTCGCGAGCACGTTGATTTTCGCATTCGTCGCCCAAGTCATCGTGTAGAACGCCTCGTCCACCTTGAGCGTGAAATTGGTCAGACCCTGCATGATCGGGTGGCCACGATCGACGATCGTGTACGGCACCTCGGCCTCGAGCGTGAAGTTCGTCTCGCCATGTTTCTTGGCCCCGCCGACGAGGTTGGCAAAGTAAGCAGGGTCGGGCCCGCAGATTGCATCATGGAATGCGACCAGCCCGCCGCCCCGGCGGACGAATGCCTCGAGATCGATCTTCTCGCGATCGGTCAGGTAGCCGGCATCGCCCTTGTAGATCACCACGACGTCGGTGTGCTCCAACTCGGCCGCGGTGGGCGAGTGGAACGAACCGTCCACGACCGCCCCGCGTTCCGTCAGCAGCTTGCTCCAGTCGGCGAGAAACTGCGGGTAGTCGTGCTTCCCGGGGGCATGGGACTTGAGGCCGGCGCGCAGATAGATCCGCATGCCGTGGGGATTCTGCCCGGGCGGGAGCGGCGGCCGGCTTCGCGCGGCCAGGGGGTCTTCCGGGAATGAGGGGGCGGCATTCGCGCCTCCCGGCGCGGACTGCGCTCCGAGGAGGAAGCAAGTTGCCGCCGCCAGAACGAGCGCCTGGAGGCAGCGCCGGATCGGCAGGGTTGGGGTCATGCGGGGCGAAGTTGGATGAACCGTTTCACGGCGCAATCCGATAGGCGGCGTCCGCGCGCCGGCTGGCCCGGCGCCGGCAAACCGGCCTGCTGCCGGGCACCGGCGGCGACCAAGTGACCAAGCGGCGGACGGCTTCGTCAGAGTAGATCTCGCGAAAGGCCGTTCTCCGGACGGCCACCCGCGCTTCGTGGCCGCGCAGAATCTGGCGTCCGTTTTCGCCGTCGGACCGGTTTCGCTTGTTTTGCGTCCGCCGGATCCCGAGGGTGTGGCTTCGCATGCAAACCCAACGATGAATCCCAACGCAATGCTTGGCTGGATTGGTGGCGCGGTGCTCATCCTCATTCTCGTGGTGGGGGGTTCGGCCGCGACCTACGTCATCGAACCCGGACACCGCGGAGTCGAAGTCATGCTCGGTCGCGTCTCGCCCGGGTTCAAACCCGAGGGTTTCGGCCTGAAGCTGCCCTTTGTCACCTCGATCGTCCCGCAGGTCATCCGGCAGCAAACCGCCACCATGGGGGCGGACTGCTACTCCTCCGATCTCCAGCAGGTGAAGATGGGCGTGCGCGTCCTGTATCGCGTGCCCGAGGCCTCGGTCGTGACGATTTTCCGCGATTACCACGGCGATGCTTTTGAAAGTCTCGTCCGGCCCCGGGTCGCCGAAGCCTTGAATGAAATCACCGCGCTGCGCTCGGCCGAGATGATCGTCCAGAAGCGCGAGGAAGTGAAGAGCCTCGCCCTCGAGAGCGCCCGCCGAAAGATCGGCGGCGTCCTGACGATTGAGGATCTCGTGGTGGAGAACATCGATCTCACCAATGCCCTCGAGAATGCCATCGAGGCCAAGATGGTGCAGGAGCAGGAGGCCGCCCGCGCCCGGTTTGCCCAGCAGCAGGCGCAGGTCGAGGCCAGCACCGTCGTGATCAAGGCGAAGGGCGAGGCCGAATCGATCGTCCTGCGCGGCAACGCCCTGCGGGAGAATCCGAGCGTGTTGGAACTACAGATCATCGAACGCTGGGACGGCATCACCCCGCTCGTGGTCGGCCCGGGCGCCACCGGCGCAAATATGATGCTCCCGCTGGGTGATTTCAGCACGGGCGCCCCGTCGGCGCTCCTGGAGGTCGTCAAATGAACGCGCGCGAATTCGGCGGCGCCCGCGATGGCGATATCGATCCCGAGATCGTCAAGCGGCTGATCGGCGGCGTGATTATCATTTTTGCCGTCGTGGTCCTGGCCGCGTCCGCCAGCTATGTGGTGCAACCGGGTTTCCGCGGCGTCGCGGTCACGCTCGGAACTGTCTCGCCGGAGTTCAAACCCGAGGGGTTTGGGTTCCGGAAGCCCTTTCTCACGCACATCCAGCAGATTTCCATCCGGCAGCAGACGCGCCCGATGCCGGCGGAATGTTATTCGTCGGATCTGCAGCAGGTGAAGATGGAGGTTCACGTGCTGTACCGCGTGCCCGAGCACTCGGTGGTGAAGATCTTCCAGGAATATGCCGGCGAGCCGTTCGACAACCTGATCGCCCCGCGCGTGCAGGAGGCCTTGAAGGAAGTCGCGGCCACGCAGAGCGCCGAGCAAATCGTCAAGCGCCGGGAGGAGATCAAGACCCGCGCCCTCGATCTGGCCCGCAAGAAGATCGGCTCCGACTTTCTCGTCGTGACGGATTTGGTGATCTTCAACCTCGCCCTCTCCCCGGAACTCGAGACCGCGATCGAGATGAAGATGGTGCAGGAGCAGGAAGCCGAGAAGGCGAAGTTCACGCAGTTGAAGGCACAGATCGAGGCCGACACCGCGATCATCCGCGCCAAGGGCGAGGCTGAGGCCATCCAGGTGCGAGGCATGGCCCTGCGGGCGAATCCCGACTTCATCAAACTTCAGATCCTGCAGAACTGGAATGGCCGTTCGCCGCTCGTGGTGGGCGGAGGCGGCTCGGGGGTGATGCTCTCGCTGGAATCGCTCACGCGGCAGGCCGAGGCCGCGGC
>CAINHV010000573.1 GCA_903848965.1 uncultured Opitutia bacterium
TCCGCCCACAGCAACACTAACATCACTCCAGGGTCGCCCCGCGCCCTCCGTTTCGTCGTACAACCAGGTTCTAACCCGGATCTTCCACAGCCCCCGCATGCGATTGCAGCCCGTAGCGCCAGTCTCCGACCGGCGCCACTCCCAGCGGCTGCGACAGTGTGTTGAATCTCATCATGGGTACCGTGAAATATCCGGGCTAACCTCCATCCCCTCTTCCATGTTCCGCAAAACTCTCTTCTGGCTGCACCTCGTCTGTGGCGTCGTCGCCGGCCTCGCGATTGGGATCATGTGCGTCACCGGCACGGTCCTCGCCTACGAAAAGGAGCTCGCCGCCTGGTCCGAACGCGATGCGCGAACGATCGCGCCGCCCGCCGCCGGCGCGCCCCGCCTCGCGATCGACGAGGCGCCGCGGAAGTTGCGCGAGGCTTTCCCTGAGGCGAAGCCCGCCACGCTCGTCGTGCTGAACGATCCCGCCGCCGCCTGGAGTTTTCCCGGCGCCCGCGGCGTGGCCGGGTATCATGTCAATCCGTACACTGGCGAGGTCCGCCGCCCGCAATCCACCGCCGTCGGCCAGTTCATGCAGACGATGCTGGTCTGGCATCGCTACCTCGGTTTCAGCGGCACCGTGTCGCGCCCGCGGGGCAAGTGGATTAACGGCACCTGCAATCTCGCCTTCTGCCTGCTCGCGATCACCGGCCTCTATCTCTGGATGCCACGGAACTGGTCCGTCCGCAGCGTCAAGGCCGTCGCGCTCTTCAACTGGCGGCTCACCGGCAAGGCCCGGGATTTCAACTGGCACAACACGATCGGCCTGTGGACGGCGCCGGTCCTGATCGTGCTCACGCTGACCGCCGTCCCGATTTCCTTCCAATGGGGTGGCCGGGTCATCAATTCGCTCACGGGTACGCCGCCGCCCGCGGCACCGGGCGCCGCGGCGCAGCCCGCGATCGAAATTCCCGCTCCGCCGCCCGGCACGCCCTTGTTGAGCCAGGACGCCCTGCTCGCGATCGTCCAAAAAGAGTTCCCGGCGTGGACGACGATCACGTTGCGACTCGAGGTACCCGCCGCCGGCGGTGGCACGGGTCTCCCGATCCGTGATTTGCCCGGATCGTCGGCCATGCCACCCGCGGGCGCTTCTCAAACCACGGGTCAGGAGACCCGTGCCACCCAGCCTGTCACCTTGACGATCCGCGATGCGACCACCTGGCCGCGCACAACGAACATCACCGTCGCGGTCCATCCGTACACCGGTGAAATCCTCCGCAAGGCCGGCTACGCGGAGTTGGCGGCGGCAGCGCAGGTCCGCGCCTGGACGCGTTTCCTCCACACGGGCGAGGCGCTCGGTTTCTGGGGCCAGCTCGTCGCCGGTCTGGCCTGTCTCGGCGGCTGCGTCCTAGTCTGGACCGGCTTCGCACTCGCTTGGCGGCGTGGTTTTGGCTCCGCCAAAACCTAAGCAAAAAACTTCGCCATCCCGGGCGGGTTTGATTTTATCGGGGCTCTTCGCGGCGCTGCCCGTGCTGGCTCGCCGCGGCCCCCCCCAATGCCACGCCCTTCCTTGATCGCTGCGATGCTCGCGGCGCTGCTTTCCGCTCCAGCCCGCGGCCAGGACGCCGCCGCGGTTGCACCGGCTCCGTCCAAGCCGCCCGGTTACGCGGCCGTTGCCCCGGCTTCCGATCACGAGACGACTTACGTCTTCGGCTGGGGCGATCGACCGCTGCGCTTCGCCACCCCACGCGGTGGCAGTTCCGAGGGCGCGCCCATCACGCTGGCCCCCGGCCGCGCGCTCCCGCGACCGGAAATCAGCGCGGCTCCCAATGCGTTCGCCCGCGACCGCGCCGCGATTCTCGCGCTGGCCGGCGACTATCGCGTGAGTTTTCACGAGATGGAGTCGCTTGGCCTGGCGGCGGATTACCAGCCTCCGCGATCCTATCATTCATGGGCCACCGAGCGGGTGCACATCGTCGAGGACACCGGCCGCCGGATCAGCCTCCAGCACACGCTCGTGATGTACTTCAAGCAGGCCGACGGTCGGGAGGCCGGGCCGGCCCTGACCAAGCACTGGCGCCAGGATTGGACCTACGAGGATGCCGAAATCTTCACCTGGCAGGGCAACGACCTCTGGGCCCGTCGCACCCTGACGCCTGCGGAGGCCGCCGGCACCTGGTCCCATGCGGTCTTCAATCTCGAGGACTCGCCCCGCTACGAGGCGCCCGGCCGTTGGGAGCATCGCGGCAACATTTCGCAGTGGGTCAGCGAACGCGCCTGGCGCCCGCTCCCGCGTCGTGAGCACAGTGTGCGGAGCGACTACGATGTGGTCGAAGGCGTGCACAGCATCGCGATCACGCCCACCGGCTGGGTCGAGGAGCGCAACATGTGGAAGCGCGCGACGGAGGGCGGCAAGGCGATCGAGCCGCCGCGTTTCCTGGCCCAGGAAATCGGACTCGATCGTTATGAAAGTATCACGTCGCCCAGTCTGGCCGCCGCGGATGCTTACTGGGCGAAGACGGATGCCTACTGGGCCTTCGTGCGAAAGGCGTGGCGCGAGCAGATGGCGCAGCGCGATCGATTTGTCCTTCGCGACGAGGTCGACGGCAAAATCAGTTACCAGCACCACAACGAGTATATCCGTAAACTTGAGTCGGGATCCGCCTTCGATCCGGTCGAGGCGGATCGGCACGCGCAGAAGTCGGTGACCGCGTTTATTGGACCCGCTCCGTAGTCGAGGTACAGTCGCGCTGGCCGAGGTAGACCCATCGCAACGGCCGCCTGCTCCCGAACCCTAGTGCTACCCATGCGTTCAAGTGACAGCCGGGCATGGGGCAGGCGCTCATGGGCCTGAGATCCCTTCCGTTTGGCCGAGAGCCTGCCGAACCGGCTTGCCGGCAGGCTCCATTCACGAGGTCATCTGGGCCCGGCGGCCAGCGCCGGCGCTACCGTTAACTGCCCGAGCCGGAACGATGCAGAGAGAAGCCGCCAAGGACGCGAAGCAGCGAACTTTGTCGCCGTCCCGGAGCCATCCACTTGGGCGCTGCTGATCGCCGGCGTGCTCGTCGTTGCGTTTCAATTGCGCCGCCGCCGGTAATACCCGTAGCGCCGGTCTCCGACCGGCGACGGACGGATCGTTGCCCGTAACGAATTTTGCCGGTCAAAGACGCGGCGCTACTGGGGGCATTGTCGCCCGCTGAAACGTCCCGGACGCGCACGAGGCGCGCCCCTACGAAATGCGTGCAGGTGGCTCGTCCACGCCCGATTCCTACTTGGTAGCCCGCTGCGTGAGCAGCGGGACAACCTTAAGCGCCGCGATGGAGAAGTCCCAGCCCTCACGGGCAGGGCTACGACGAGTGACCGAAGGAGGCGGCGCGCCAAGCCGGCCCTAGGTGCCGCAGCGCCAATGTCTAGATGTGGGGCGTCACGGCGCGACGGTCACTTCGCGCTGGTTCTCCGCGACGGCGCTCCGTTACCGTGGAGAAACTTTCTTCATGAAAAAATCCCGCGCCCACTTTCCCCGCATCAAGACCATCGCCTACGAGGGCCCGCAGAGCACGAACCCGCTCGCGTTCCGGCACTACAATCCCGACGAGGTGATCGACGGGAAGACGATGGCCGCGCACTTGCGTTTCTCCATCGCCTACTGGCATTCCTTCCGCGGCACGGGCGGCGATCCTTTCGGACCCGGCACGATCCAGCGGCCGTGGGAAAAGGGTCCCGATCCCGTTTCGATCGCGAAGACCCGGATGGATGCCGCGTTCGAGTTCTTCCAGAAAATCCGCGCGCCGTTCTGGGCGTTCCACGATCGCGACATCGCCCCCGAGGGTCGCACGCTCGCGGAATCCAACCGCCACCTCGACGCCCTCGTCGATCACGCGCGCGGCCTCCAGCGCGCCACCGGCGTAAAGCTGCTCTGGGGCACGGCCAACCTCTTCTCCCACCCGCGCTACATGTGTGGCGCCGCGACCAACCCCGACGCCCACGTCTTCGCCTACGCTGCGGCGCAGGTGAAGAAGGCCCTCGAATCCACGCAGCGGCTCGGCGGCGAGGGCTACGTGTTTTGGGGCGGCCGCGAGGGTTACGAGACGCTCCTCAACACCAACCTGAAGCGGGAACAGGAACACCTCGCCGCGTTCCTGCACATGGCGGTGGATCACGCCAAGGCGATCGGCTTCAAGGGCCAGTTCCTGATCGAACCCAAGCCGATGGAGCCGACCAAGCATCAGTACGATTTCGACGTCGCCAGCGGCATCGCCTTCCTGCGCACCCACGGGCTCGAGAAACATTTCAAGTTCAACGTCGAGACCAACCACGCGACGCTGGCCGGACACACGTTCCAGCATGAGATCGAGGTCGCGATCGCCCACGGCATGCTCGGCTCGATCGATGCCAACAGCGGCGATCCGCTGCTGGGTTGGGACACGGATCAGTTCAGCACCGACGTCCGCGAACTCACCCTCGCCATGATCCCGATCCTCCGCGCCGGCGGCATCGGTCGCGGCGGCTTCAACTTCGATGCCAAGCTCCGGCGCCCGTCCACCGATTTGGAGGATCTCTTCCTGGCCCATATCGGCGGGATGGATGCGTACGCCCTCGCCTTCAAGGTCGCGCGCCACGCGCTCGCGGACGGGAAGTTCGATGCGTTCCTGGACCAACGGTACGCGAGTTACGACACGGGCTTCGGCCGCGACATCGAGAAACGCCGGGTCGGGTTCAAGGAGCTGAACCAGCTGGTCCTGAGGAAACTCGGCGAGCCGAAGCTCCGCTCCGGCAAGCAGGAGTACCTGGAAAATCTGCTCCTCAGCTACCTCCATCGCTGAGCCGGGACCCGCGCCGAGTTCCGCAAATCCCGCCCCCACCGGCCGTGGCGCCGGAGGAGGGCCGGGTTTCGCCGTATTGTTTTGAAGGCACCGCCCCCCGCCTCGAGTGTCAGCTCCTCTGATGCCCCGCATCTCCTTTTCCCAGGTCGCATGGTCCATCGTTCTGTTTGTCCTCGCCACGGCTGGAGCCCGCGCCGCGGAGCCCACCACGGGGATGCGGGAGCGCGTCCTGCGCATGACCGAATTCCTGGATACGATGCTGCCTGGCACGCTCGGCGCGAAGAATCTTACCCTGCACTTCACCCCGAAGTTCAGCGACCTGCGCGACGAGGATTACATCCGGTATCCGATCGAGCTGCGCTACGGCCTCAACGATCGGCTGGATCTGACCGGCGGGATCGTGCCCTTCGGCCCGAATCCGATCCAGACGGGCCGTGACCACCGCTGGGGCCCCGGGGAATTGAAGTTCGGCGCGCGCTACGATTGGGCTTCGTCCCTCGGCTTCTTCGACCAGACCACCTTCGGGCTCGAGACGCGCGTCCCGCTGGGCAAGCCGCCGACCGGCCTCAACGACCACTATAGCCACCTCAAGCCGATCCTCGCCGCCGCGCGGACCCTGCGGATTTGGCCGAACACCACCTTCTACACCAACCTGAGCTACGATCGGAGCGTCGTCCTCACCCGACGCGGCCTCCCGCCGCCGGATGTGATTCGGCGCAATATCATCGATGTGTGGCCGGGCTTGCTCTTCAAGCCCTCGGAATTCGGCTATTTCGGGGAGTATCGTTTCAGCCATATCAGCGGGGACCTCGACTGGCACCTCGCGCACGAAATCCGGTTTGGCACCATTTGGGATATTCCGCTGGATCGCTCCGAACCATGGAAGCTGCCCGGCAAGTGGCAGGTGGAACTCGCGTACAAGATCAAGCACGAGGAAGGCCGGGACACGGCGCACGGGATCTTCGCCCGCGTGAACTGGCGCACGACCTTGCGCGAGGTCTTCGGCCCCACGCCGCCCCGCACGGTGCGCGTGGTGAGAGACAAGTGATCCCTTTTCACCCACTCCATGAGCGTAAAACTCGTCCTGCCGTGGCTGCTGGTCCTGAGTCTCCTGACCGGATGCTCCTCCGTCTCGACGCGCCAGGTGATCCCGCTCGACACTTTTCGCCACATTTACGTCGAGCAGCGGCAGGCGGATAACAATCACCTGCACCTCCTCCTCGTGGCGGAGCTGCAGCGGCTCGGCCGGACGGCCTCGTCGGGCCCGCTGACGATGATGCCACGGGAAGCGGATGCCGTGCTGACTTACAACGACCGCTGGGAGTGGGATTTTAAGACCTACCTGATCGAGATGACGATCGAGGTGCATACCGCGCGGACCCGCAAGAAACTCGCCGACGGCCGCTATCACCAGCCCTCGTTGAAGACGAAAGCGCCCGCCGCGGTGATTCAGGAACTGTTGGGGCCGTTGTTCGGAAAAAAGTAGCGCCCAGCGTGGCATAGGTCTCCCGACCCATGGAACCGGATTCGAAACGGATTTCACGGGTCGGAGACCCGTGCCACTCGGAGGCGAACCGACCTTACCGCTCGCCGCCGCCGCCCTTGCCCTTGCCGCGGCCGCGGCCCTCGCCGGGCGGAGGCTCCTCGAAATGCAGCGTCGTGCTGCTCTCGACGTACACGCCCTTGCCACCCTTCTTCGGCGGCTCGTAGGTCATCTGGGAAACGGCCGCGATCGCCGGAATAATGAGTTGCACGTTCGGCTGCGTCTCGAACTGCGGATTCACGACCATGCCATCCGGGTTGACGACGAAACGCAGCTTCACGTCCTCCTTGACGCCCGACTTCGCCAGCGTCGCCGGATAGGCGGGCCGCGCCGGGTTCTTCACCTTGAGCCGGCCATAGGCCTTCGCGGTCATCGGCTCCTCTGGCAGCGGGAGGTAGACCTTGCGCTTGGCCATCGCGTTGATCTTCTGCTCGGGCGGTGCGGAAAACTTGAACGGGATCGTGACATGCATGTCGACCGGCGCGCCGTCCAGCGCACCCGGTTGAAATTTCCACTGCTCGATTACGGCCATCGCCTCCGTGCCGAAGGCGGGGTGGTCGGCCGACTTCAGCACCGGTTCGCCGACCGAACCATCGGTCTTCACGACGACATCGATTGTCGCTTCGCCGCTGGTCCCGGTGTCGACCAGGACGGCGGGGTACTTCGGCGACGGAAAAGTCGTGGGCTTCGGCGCGGTGCGTTGCGCGAAGAGCGAAGGGGCGAGCGCGAAGGCCGCGAGAACTGTCAGGAAATGCCAACCGGGGAGGGGCTTCATGGGTGGGGTGCCGCTATGCCTAGTCCCACCGGACAAATCGTGTCACTCCTTTCCGCGCGGCCAGTCGGACCCAAGTCCCTGCCCTCACGGGCAGGGCTACCCGGCAGTGGCAGCCTGCGGCGTGGGCAGCGGGCGGTTTGGCCTGCCCTATCCGTCGGGCGATCACGCGAGCCTCAAAAGCGGGATCCGCCGGCGTTCGACGCGTCGCGCCAGGGTCCTTGAACACCCACGCAACGCAGTTGCCCCCGACCTCTCGAACCGCAAGCTCGCGCCGCATGAGTTTACCCCCGCGGGATGCTCCCGCACTGATCGAGACGGCTGCGCTCCTGCCTGCGCATCCGCAGTTTCTCGGACATCCGCGGCCGCTGTTGACGCTGTTCTTCGCCGAGCTGTGGGAACGCTTCTCCTACTATGGCATGCGCGCGCTGCTCACCCTATACATGGTCGCGCCGCTGGCGGCCGGCGGGCTCAACCTGTCGACGGCCAAGGCCACATTGATCTACGGCACGTACACGAGCTCGGTGTACATGCTGTCGATCCCGGGCGGGACGATCGCGGACAGCATTCTGGGTTCACGGATGACGGTCTTGATCGGAGGGATCATCATCGCCGCCGGCCATTTCTCGATGGCGGTGCCCAGCGAGACCACGTTTTACCTTGGACTGCTCCTCATCGTGCTCGGCACCGGCCTGCTCA
>CAINHV010000574.1 GCA_903848965.1 uncultured Opitutia bacterium
CAATCTCTCGCCCGAACAGCGCAGTTACCTCAAGACGGCCTCGATTCGGCCGAGTCGCTGCTCCTCCTGCTCAACGACGTCCTCGACTTCTCGAAGATCGAGGCTGGCCGTCTGGAGCTGGAACATGCCCCCTTCCCCCCTGGCACCACCGCCCGCGCGGTCGGCGACCTCATGCTGGCCCGCGCCCGCGACAAGGGCCTGCAGTTCGATCTCAAGATCAGCGACAACCTGCCCGGCGCCATCTTCGGCGACGCCACCCGCCTCCGGCAGATCCTCGTCAACCTCTGCGCCAACGCCATCAAGTTCACCGAAAAGGGCCGCGTGGAACTCAATGTCCAATGCGTCGAGCGCAGCGCGAACAAGGCCGTGATGCAGTTCGCCGTGACCGACACCGGCATCGGCATCGACTCGGCCGCCCTCGAGCGGCTGTTCCGCCCCTTCACCCAGGCCGACACCTCGATGAGCCGTCGCTACGGCGGCACCGGGCTTGGACTCGCGATCTCAATGCGGCTCGCCCAGGCGATGGGCGGCGCGATCCAGGTCCAGAGCGCGATCAACCAGGGTTCAACCTTCCGGCTCCTTCTTCCCTGCAAGCTCCCCGATACCGCCGCCGCCCCGCAGCCCAAGGAGGCACCCCGTTTTGTCACCCCCTCGCTCTCCGGCCGGGTCCTGGTCGTGGAGGACGACGCGGTGAATCGCCAAGTCATCGACCTCTTCCTGAAAAAGATGAGCCTTACACCGACGTTCGCCCCGGACGGCGAAATCGCCATCGCCAAGGCGACCTCCGAGACCTTTGACGTCGTGCTCATGGACTGCCAGTTGCCGGGCATCGACGGCATGGAGGCCACGCGGCAGATCCGGCAGAAACTCGACGGCAAGCCGCTCAAGATCATCGCGCTCACCGCCAACGCGAGCACCCATGTCCGGGAGGCCTGCCTGGCCGCCGGGATGGACGACTTCCTCAGCAAGCCAGTGCGCTTCGAACTCCTCGCGGAGGTGCTGTCCCGCAACCTTGCTGCCGCGCCCGCCAAGTAGGCCGGCCTCAGAGCTCGGGCACGAGCCACTCGACCCAGCTCCCGCCACCCGGCTCCCGGGCCAGCGCCGGCGCCAGCCAGTCGAGCACGACGCGAACCTCGCGCTCGAACTGCCAGGGCGGGTTGATCACCATCAGTCCGCAGCCCTTCATCTTCAGGTTCGAGGCTCCGCCGGCAACCGTCAGCTCGGCCACCAGCGTCGGCGGAGGTCCCAGCGATCGCACGGCGGCCAGGAATTCGTCGGCCCGCGCGCGTTCGGTCAGCGGATACCACACCGCGAACACGCCGCTGGGAAAGCGCGTCAGCGCGTCGCCGATCGCCCGGGCGATCTCCGCAAACTCGGTCTGCGACTCGAAGGGCGGATCGATCAGGACGAGCGCCCGGCGTTCGGGCGGCGGCAGCAGCGCGCGCAACGCCTGGTAGCCGTCCACCAACTGCACGGTGGCCCGGAGCGCCAGGCTCATCGTCGCGCGCAGCGCGTCATTTTCCGCGGGGTGACGCTCGCATAACACCAAGCGATCCTGCGGCCGGGCCAGTTCGCCGACGACCGCGGGCGAGCCCGGATAGAACCGCAGCGCCGGACCGATGTTGCCCTGGCGGCGATCGTACTCGCGCACGAAGGCCGCATACTCGGCGAACTCCGCCGGTGCATCAGTGCGCCCCACCACCCGCCCGACGCCGTCCGGCCATTCGGGCTGCCGGACGAGCGAATCTCCCGCGGCCGCCTGGGCCAGATCGTAGCCGCCGCGCCCCGCATGGGTGTCGAGGTAAAGGAAGCCCTTCTCCTTCTTCTGCAGCGCCCGGACCAGCCGCACCAGCAGCGCGTGCTTCAGGACATCGGCAAAATTGCCGGCGTGAAACTGATGACGGTAGTTCATGCGCCG
Organism: uncultured Opitutia bacterium; assembly: GCA_903848965.1. Classification (GTDB taxonomy): domain Bacteria; phylum Verrucomicrobiota; class Verrucomicrobiia; order Opitutales; family Opitutaceae; genus ER46. Next base: position 1,919 of record CAINHV010000574.1, read on the forward strand.
GCGCGGCCAACTGCCGCCGGAAAGGTTGGCGTCGGGCCCCGGGTGCTCAGGCCACCGGGACCTTGACGACGCACTTGCGGACGAGGACGGGCTCCGCCCGGCTCCGGAGCGTCGGCATGTGGACATCCTCCGGAAAAAAGATCGCCGCTTCCCCGGGAAAAATTCGGAGATGCGAGGAGTCCGGGTTGTCCGCGTACATCAGCATGTCGCGGTCGGGTTCGTACGGTCCGCGCGCCTTCATCCGCCCGAGATCCACGACCTCGATCAGCTCCTCTCCCTCGAGAACGAACTGGACGTCGATGTACTGCCGGTGGGATTCGAAGAAGCCAGCCGCCCGCAGCTTGGTCTCATAAGCCTGCTCCATCACGAAGACACCGTGCCCGAGCTCGATCTTCGCCACGCCTCCGGCGGCGAGTCCCCGGACCCGTTCCTGCTCGGGTGAGCCCGCGCGCTGCACCTCCGTCAGATAAGCGAACGCGGTGGCAAAGCCATCCGTTCGGGGAGCCTGCATCCGCAGTACCGCAAGAGATCCGTGAAGGGCCATGGCGAAGTATGCACTTACCCCACCGCCGCGTGGCAAGTCGCGAAACTACCGCCGCTTCTCCGTCAGCGGCAGCATCACCCCGCGCCGGAAGAGCGTCACCTGGGCGGTGCTCGAGGACACGACGATTGAGATGCAATTCGCGGCGACACTGATCGCCGCCGCCGCCGCATGCCGGCTGCCCAGGCCACCGGGCAGTTCGTGCGTGCTGTCTGTCGCCTGAATCAGGCTGCCGGCCGAATCGACCACGCCATCGCCCCGGATGATGAAGGCGCCGTCGATCGAGGAGAATTCCTTCACCGTCTCGTCCATGAACGGATTGAGGATGTTCCGGTCCTCCTCCTTGTAGCCGAAAAACGGATTCAGCACGAGGGGCTTGGACAGCGACCCGACCTTGACGTTGTCCCCGACGACGAAAAGACAGCCCACCGGCCGGCCCTCGCGACCCTCGACCGCCAGCTCCGTCGCCACTGCGATCACGCGTTCGAGCACTTCCGGCTTCACGTCGGCCGGGAGGAGATCGGCGGTCGAGCCGGTGAGCAGGGTCTGGAACTCGCGCTCGATGTCGACGACCACGAGCGTGTCGAACTGGTTGCTGCCGCTGATGCCGCCGACGCAGCAGATCCGATCCGTGAACGTGACCACGCCGCGGGTCAGCGCGACCAGCATGGCGCTGCGCAACTGGGCCAGCCGCTGGTTCGAAAACGATCGGACCTGAATCGTGAAGTTGAACTCGCCCTCCTCGCCGCTCGTCTCGATCGCGGTGCGGGTGACGAGGATGGTCTTCAGCTTCGACAACACGGTGCCGGGCTGGATGCCGCCGATGAAAGTGTCGCCGAACACCACGACCGCGCTGCAATTGGCGCCCCGGGCGACGCGCTCGGCTTCGCGAAACATCAGGCGGTTGATCCGGCTTTGCTGGGCCTCGACCCCCCGCAGGCTGCCGAGCCCGCCGACCAGCCGCTCGTGCAAAGCATCCAGATCCGGCGCGTTGATCAGCCCGTCGACCAGTTCCTTGTCCTTCACCTGCCGCGCAATCGAAGCCAGCACCTGCAGGTAGTCGCGGGCCCTCTCGCCGGCGATCAGCATGACGATCAAGTGCACGCGCTCCTCTGCCAGCGCGCCGTCGTGCCGGATGCCGACGCGGCTGCGGCCGATGGCTAGGATGTAGCGGCGCTTCATCTTCACCCGCACGTGGGGCAGCGCCACGCCGTGCCCGAGGTAGGTCGTCATCGTGCCCTCGCGAGCCAGCAAGCCCTTCATCAGGGCTTCCGGCTTCAGGTCCGGAAACTTCTCGACCGACACATCCAGCAGTTCCTGAAGGGCGCCCTCGAGATCGAGGCTGCGCAAATCCACGATCCGGCCGCGGGCGATGATCCGATCGAGGCGCATGGTCAGAAGGGCGCGGAGGCGGACGCGTTCCCCATCCCCATCACTTTTCCCACTGCAACGCGCCCTTCTTGATCTCGTAGCACAAGCCCAG
>CAINHV010000575.1 GCA_903848965.1 uncultured Opitutia bacterium
GGTCGAGAACCCCTGGTCGTCCTTGAAGACGCAGTTGATCTGAACCTGCACGCGGCGGGCTTCGCGGTTCTTCACGTTGGCGACCACCTCAAGCCGGCCGTCGTCCCGCCAGACTTCCTGCAGGCCGGTGCACGTCACCGTGGATTGCATGGGCTGGTCGAGGAGCACGAAGCGATCGGTGTTCTCGAGCGTGAACTTGGTGGTGTCGGCCGGCGCGTAGGGCCCGGCGGCCACGCAACCTCCCGCCAGCGCGAGGATAGCGGCAATGGCCGGGAGGGAAATCAGCTTGGTGTTCATGGGTGGCAGGAAGGTCAGATGATCGGTGAGACTTGGGGTCAGCGTTTAAGTTCGCTCAAAAACACCACGGTGTCGCGACCCTCGGGGCCGACGCTGAAGGTGACCGACTGCGTCCGTTGCTCCAGCACATTGCCGTCGCGATCGAGAAACTCAATCCGTCCCACATGGGCGCCGGGTGGCAGGGTCAACGCGGCGAAACTCAGCCGCTGCGGCAGGTTGTCCCACTGGCGGGTGTCCGCCTGCGCGTCGGTCGCGGCGGAGGCCAGCTTGCCAAGCATGCCGAGCACGCCGAGCCCGAAGGCGGCGAATTCCTGATCGTCGGAATCCTTCCCCTCGCGGTCCCGCCGACGCGCGCTGTCGTGCGCAATCGCGGAACCCGCCAGCGCCACGTCGCCCGCCACGCTCGCGCCGGTCTTGAAGACGGCCTTGTTGCCGAGGATGTGATCCATCACGCGGCCGCCGCGGGTGGTGGCCTGATAGCCCAGGTCGTCGTACACGGGCAGCGGCACCGGCACGCCACCGTCGAGCACGAGCCGCGCGGCACGCGACGGCGAGTCGTCGGTGTAGAAGCGAAGGAGTTCGCCGTATTGCCCGGTCGCATACTTGCGCGGGCCGTACCCGTATTCGGCAAAGACGAGGACGTTGGCCTTCGGCTGGTAGGGCGGCAGCGCCAGCCGTTCGCCCGCATGCCGCTGCGCCCGCGCGAACGAGTCGCTGCCGTCGCCCCCGAGCTTCGCCGTGGCGAAACCGTCGAGATAATCCAGCAGGACGTAGTCAGCGTCGTCGAGCTCGTTGGTGGGGTCGCTGTCAATGACCTGGCCGGATCGAAAGCACGCACGGGCATTGTCCGGCTCGCCGTCGCGCCAGTAGAGGATGCCACGATAAAAATACGCCATCGCCCGTTCGTAGGGTTCACCGATGAAGACCTTCGAGTTCTCCGAGGCAAACAGGCTGCGGGCCCGGGCCGCGTCCGCCGAGTTGGCGATGATGCCGCCAATGCGCGCAATCGCGTCGTCGAGCTTCTCCTTCGCTACGGTGTCATCGCCGCGCCGCAGGGCCGTCGCCGCGATCCGATAATCGAAGAGCACCCGATCGCGCTCCACCGCGGGCGCGGCCTGCCGATCCGCGACCGTGCCGCCGCCCGTACGATGCTCGGGCAACTCCGTGACGCACCCGCCCCCAAGCAATCCGGTTCCCGCGAGACCGAGAATCGCCAGCGCACGAACCGGCGAAAAAGCCGACCGACGATGAGTGGCATGGCCAGCGGAAGTCATAGGTCGGCTGAAAGTGGCACGAGTCTCCCGACTCGTGGACAGCAGTTCGAAGTCGCTTCACGGGTCTGGAGACCCGTGCCACCGCTCAGCGGTAAGCCGCGTCCTCCAGACCCTGCTTCTTGATCTCGGCCGAGTCCTCCCAGACGATCTCGCTGGTGCGGGCGTTGGTGAGGCGGAAGCTGTAGAGCACGTAGTCGCTGGTCCCGGCGCTGGTGCGCGTGGTCAGGCCATCGAGCTTGCCGGTGAGGAAGTAATCGGCCCCGCGGAACTCGACCACGTTCGGGTCGGCGCTGGCCGTGACCTGGCCGCTTTGCTTCAGCGCGCGCTCGCGTTCGAGCGTCTTCATCATCTCGCGATCGAGGAAGCTCACCTGGCCGGTGGCCTTGGAATTGAGCTGGGTGCGGATGCGGGTGAGGAAGATATCCTTGTTGATTGGAAAGCGCGTGTTGTTCGTCACCGGCTCAAGCACGATGTAGGGCCGGGCTTGGGCCCGGGCGATCTCGGGAATGCCGAGGACGCTGCGCGCCATCTTGTCGGTCACGGTCACGAGATCCTGCGACTCGATGCCGGTGCCGGCGACGAAGCCGCTCTCATCGGGACGCATGACCGTCGGCGGCACGCCGGCCGGCTGACGCACGCCCGAGGTGGCGCAACCCGAGACACCCGCGGCGATGACGGCCGCCACGAGAAGGAAGGAGGAAGTGTGATTCATGGATTCGCTGAAGAGACGATCGAGGACAGGTCGCGCGCGGCGAAGGGTTTGTTAAGACCGGGGCTCAACGCCCGAACAGGCTGTTGGCCCCCGCCATCGGACTGGCGGGCGTGTTATAGTAATTGTTGATGATCGTCACGGGCGCATGCGCCGGAGCCGCCGGCGAAGGCGAAACGGTCGGCGCGACACTGTAGGACGGGGCGGCGGCGGCCTGCGCCGCGACCACGCGGCGGTTGGCGTCGACGGCCGAGCCGAGGATCCAACCGAGCCCCGCACCCCACGCCGCACCCCGCCAGCCATCGTGCCGGAACGCGCCGCTGTTGTTGCCAATAATGCCTCCCGCGAGCGCGCCGAGCCAGAGTCCATTCGCCGCCGCGCTCGCGGGCGAGCGGTAGCCGTAGTTCACCTCGCCGTAGTTCGAGTAGCCGTAATTCGAATACGGATAGTACCCGTCGTCGTAGCCCGGGTAGTAACCCAAATAGGGAGCGCGATAGGCGCCGTGGTAACCGAGACCCACGCCGTAGGGGTAGCGGTGCCCGTGACCGCGGTGACCGCTCCAGTCGCCGCCATGCGCCGGCGCGTGCCGGACCACCACCGCGGGCCGGTGCCCGCCGCGATCATGGCGAACCTGCGGACGAAAGACTTGGGCGTGCGCGGAAACGGAGGCGACTAGGGCAACACTCAGGAGAAGCGCGGTTTTCATGACAGGATCAACCTGTGCGACACGACCGCCTCTGCAAGGTTTCACCCAACTGACGCGCCAGACGCCTTGGGTTCAACAGGCCTCGGCGGAGCTCGGCCCTCCAACCAACCCCGGAGTTAACCACAAAGGCACAAAGGGCTCGGAGATCTTCTCGGTGCCGCTGTGTCTGCGTGCGGTCCCAATCCCCTGAATTCGCCCCGGAGGCACCGAGTCCCGGGTATGCTCGGTGCTCTCTGTGCCTTCGTGGTTAAACCGGCTCGGGGGTTTACGCCCGGCTTACTTGCCGACGGACTTCGCGAAGAAGGCCTTGGCTTCGGAGACGAGACGGTTCGGGTCTTCGGCGAAGGCCTTGCTGTCGGTCTCAATCGCCATGACGCCGTTCCAGCCGGTCCGCTTGATCTCGGCGAACAGGGCGGCGTAGTTCGCCTGGCCCTTGCCGATCTCGGTGTCGACGGGGGTCTTCTTTCCGTCGGCGCTGACCTCGATGACCTTGTCCTTGAGATGCATGTCGAACACGCGGTCGCCGTAATCGCGGAAGACCGCCGCGGCGTCGAAGCCCGCCGCTGTGATCCAGCCAATGTCGAGGCACACGCCGATCCGGCGATCGCGCGCCGCGAGGATCTTTTTTACCGTGGCGGGATCGCCGTACACCGTGCCAGTGCCGTGATTGTGGATCGCGACCTTGATGTCGTATTCCTTCACCAGCGCCTCGATGTTGTCCCACTCGGCCAGGTTCTTCGGCTCGATCACGATCACCTTGATGCCCATCAGCCGGGCAAACTCGAAGAGCTTGCGGTTGGCTTCCTGGTCGAGGGAGGTGGCGTTGACGCCAAACGAGTAGGCGGTGAGTCCGTTCTGATCGAGGATGGCCTTCTTGCGCAGGGTTTCCTCGCGGGGAGCCGTGGGATCGAAGTGCGCCTTGTAAAACTCGAGCTGCTTGATCCCGTGCTTCACGGCGAACGCGACCGTCTGGTCGAAGTTCATGTTGCGGCAGGTCCAGGTTTGCAGCCCGAGCATCGGGCCGGTGGACGCGGACGCGGCTTGGGCCATCGGGCTGCTGAACGACAGCAGCATTCCGGCAAGAAGGGCGAGCAACGGGAGGAAACGGGATTTCATGTTTCGGGGAGGGAGGGGACCCGGAGCATGAGTTGGATCGCGGTCGATGCAAGCGGGGCTCCGAACAAACCGGGTGGACCATCGAGGCCCCGCGGCCCGGAGAAAATCCCGACCGGCATGCCACCAGGTTAACGCGGGCGGTCGCTTCACTTTTCGGAGCCCGATCTGAGTCCAACGCTGGCGAAATCTTCCTGAGTTTTGACCGCGGATGCCACACCCATGCGGCTTGCATGCCTCTTCTCGGCGAGATCGGCGTAATTCACGGCCGGCCTGACGCCGGATGGCCCGAAGGGGGACAAACGGGCCTCGCGCTGGAAGGACGCGGGTGACACATTCGATCCATGTCCACCCCCATCGTCGCGCAAAAAGCCCCCTACCCGGTCAACGTCGAAGCCGGAAAAACGTATGCTTGGTGCGCCTGTGGCGGCAGCAAGAACCAGCCGTTCTGCGACGGTTCACACAAAGGGACCGGCCTGGGGCCCAAGATGTATAAAGCAGAAACCGCCGGCACGGTGTATTTTTGCGGATGCAAGAATTCCAAGGCGGGCGCCGCCTGCGACGGCACGCACAAGACATTGTAAGGCGATCGTCCGGAGCCTGGGCTGCCAAGTCCGCGGAATTTGTTGGCGTCACCCAGCGATTGCTGGAATGGGAAACGCACCCCCCTCCCCTATGATGACCACACCCCTGACGCGCCGGGATTTTGTGATCGGAGCCGTCGGCGCGGGAACCCTCCTCGCCGCCCGTTCCATGTCCGCCAAAGCCCCGCAACCTGCCACCGATGCCGCGTTCGCCGTGCCCCCAGGCGCGTGCGATTGCCACGTCCACGTTTTCGGCGACCCGGCAAAGTATCCGATGTTTCCTGGGCGAACCTACACCCCCGAGGCCGCGACGACCGCAGAACTCCAGGCGATGCACCGCCGACTTAAACTCGAGCGCGTCGTGATCGTCACGCCCAGTGTCTACGGCACCGACAACGCCGCGACGCGCGACGGAATGAAGGAATACGGCACCGGCGCGCGGGGCATAGCCGTGATCAGCGAGCAGACGCCTGAGACCGAACTCGACGCGCTCGCGACCGCGGGGTTTCGCGGGATCCGACTCAATCTGTCCACCGGCGGAACCAACGATCCCAACATCGCCCGCGGACGGTTCGAGTCGGCGATCGCGCGGATGACGCGCCGCGGCTGGCATATCCAGACCTTCACCAACCTCCGCATGATTGCCGCGCTGAAGGACACGCTCGCGACGTCGGCAGTGCCGATCGTCTTCGATCACTTCGGCAGTGCCCGCGGCGAACTCGGAGTCGGGCAGCCGGGCTTCGCGGATCTCGTGAGTCTCGTGAAGTCCGGCCGCGCGTATGTGAAGATTTCCGGCGCGTACCAAAATTCGGACAGCGGGCCTGACTTCTCCGACATGGCACCGCTGGCCCGCGCACTGATCGCGGCCAATCCCGATCGGATCCTCTGGGGCACGAACTGGCCGCATCCCGGTGGCGCAGCCGGGCGTGGGATCACGGAAATCACCCCGTATCGAACCGTCGACGACGGCAGAATGCTGAACCTGCTCGCGCAGTGGGCGCCGGACGCAGCACTGCGCCGAAAAATCCTCGTCGAGAATCCAGCGCGATTGTACGCATTTTGAACCGGGCAAGTCCGGATTTAACCACGAAGGCACGAAGACCCGGAGAGTCGGGCATTTCTCCGTGAACTCGGTGTCCCGGTGATAGATGTTCGGGGTCGGATTTGGAGCCGGAAGCCAGGAAATCCGGAACCGAGCCGCTCAACCACCGAGACGCCGGGGAAGACCACTCGCTCGCGCTCGCAGCCACGGAATTGTTTCCTGGTCCCACAACTCAGCCGCTTCGGGTCTTGGTGGTTAACTCCGGAAGACCCCGCCACTCGCCCTACTTCGCCATCGCCGGCTCGCTCGAGAGGCCAGCGGCGGCTTCGCGCTTCAACTTGCGGGCGTGCGAGGTGAAGCGGTCCATGTACACGTAAATCACGGGCGTGATGTAGAGCGTCAGCAATTGCGACACGACCAGCCCACCGACGACCGCGAGGCCGAGCGGCCGGCGTGACTCGGCGCCGGCGCCGAGGCCCATCGCGATCGGGATGGCACTGGCGAGGGCCGCGAAGCTCGTCATCATGATCGGCCGGAAGCGCACGAGGCAGGCCTCGACGATCGCCTTCTCGGCGTTGTGCTCGCCGCGATCCCGGGCCGACAGCGCAAAGTCGATCATCATGATCGCGTTTTTCTTCACGATGCCGATCAGCAGGATGATGCCCACGTAGCCCATCACGTTCAGCTCCTGCTTGAACAGCCAGAGGGTGAACAACGCACCGAAACTCGCGGCCGGCAGGCCGGAGAGAATCGTCAGCGGATGAATGAAGTCCTCGTAGAGAATCCCGAGCACCACATAGATCACGAGGATCGCGAGAATAAGCAGCAGCCCGAGGCCCTGCATCGAGGAGGCGAAGGCCTGCGCCGCGCCCTGAAAGCCGTAGCTGATCGTGGCGGGCAGCTCCCGCCGGGCGAGTTCGGTCACCAGCGTGGTTGCCTCGCCGAGCGAATAGCCGAGACGCAGGTTGAACGAGATTGTCACCGCCGGCACCTGCCCGAGGTGATTGACGGTCAGCGGGCCCACATCGCGTTTCAGCTCGGCGACGGTGTCGAGGGGCACCGGCTTGCCGCTGCGGCTGCGCAGGTAGAGCAGCGAAAGCGCCTCGGAGGTCCGCTGGAACTCCGGGGCCATTTCCATGATCACGAAATACTGGTTGGTCGGCGTGTAGAGCGTGGAGACCTGCCGGGAACCGTAGGCGCTGTAGAGCGCGTCCTCGATCTGCTGCGGCGTGATGCCGAGGGCGGCGGCGCGGTCGCGCTTGATTTCAACGCGAAGCTGCGGGCTCGTGATCTGGAGATCAGAATTCACGTCCTGCAGATCGGGCAGTTCGCGCATCTTCGCCTCCATCGTTTGCGCGGCGACGTAGAGTTCCTTCAGGTCGGTGCCGAACAGCGTGAACTGATACTGCGCCTTGGTCAGCGATCCGCCAATGCGGAGCGGCGGGAGAATCTGCGGGTAGGTCTTGATGCCGGGAATGCCGGCGAGCCGCTGGCGCATGTCCTGCACCACCTCGGCGGCGGGCGGACGTTGATCGCGCGGTTTGAGCCGGATGAACATGCGGCCCTGGTTGCCGGTCGATGAGCTCATGCCCCCCGCGCCGATGGACGACATGAAGGCTTCGATCGCCGGGTGTTCCGACACGACCTTGGCCACCGCCTGCTGGTGTTTTACCATCTCAGTGAACGACACATCCTGGGCGCCCTCCGTCGCGATATACATCTGGCCGGTGTCGTCGGTCGGGATGAAACCGGTGGGCAGCTGCCGCGCGACCAGCACCGTGAGCACCACCATCGCGGCAGCGACGACGACGGTCACGACGCGGTGGCGCATCGCGGAACGGAGGGTCCGCTCGTAGAGCGAGACCATCCCGTTGAACATCCCCTCGCTCCACCGGTAGAGGAGGCCGTGGCTTTCGCCGCCCGCGCGGTGCGGCTTGAGGAAGCGACTGCACAACATCGGGGTGAGTGTCAGCGAGACGAGACCGGAAATCAGGATCGACGCGGTGATGGTGACGGCGAATTCGTGCAGCAGCCGGCCGAGCAGCCCGCCCATGAACAGGACCGGGATGAACACGGCGACGAGCGAGACCGTCATCGACAGAATCGTGAATCCGATCTCGCCCGAGCCCTTGAACGCCGCCTCGCGCACCGGCATGCCGGCCTCGATATGCCGGACGATGTTCTCGAGCATGACGATGGCGTCATCGACCACGAACCCAACCGAGAGCGTAAGCGCCAGCAGCGAGAGATTGTTCAACGAGTACCCGCAAAAATGCATCACGATGAACGTGCCGAGCAGCGCCAGTGGAATGGCGGCGGCGGGAATCAAGGTGGCGGTCAGCGTGCGGAGAAAAAGAAAGATCACCATCACCACGAGGGCGACCGCGAGGACCATCGTGAACTGGACGTCGTGGACCGACTCGCGCACCGCGACGGCGCGGTCGTTGAGGATCTCGATCTGGACCGAGGCCGGCAACTGCTGGCGGAAGGCCGGGAGCAGCGCGCGAATCTTGCTTACCACCTCGACGGTGTTGGTGCCGGGCTGGCGCTGGACGGCGAGACCGATGGTGCGCTGCCACTTGGCGCCTTGATAATACCAACTCCCGACGCGCACTTCCTGCACGCTGTCGAGCACCTGGGCGATGTCGCCCAGCTTGACCGGGGCGCCGTTGCGATAGGCGACCACGATCCTGCTGAACTCGTCGCTATTCTTGAGCTGGCCGCTGGCGACGACGGTCATCGCCTGGTAATTGCCGTCGAGGACCCCGGTGGGGAGATTGACGTTGTGAGTCGAGAGCGCCGACCGCACCTCGTCGAGCGTGATGCCGCGGCTGGCCAGCGCGCGGGGATCCAGTTGCACGCGAAGGGCGTATTTCTGCGCTCCCATGACCATCACCTGCGCGACGCCATCGACGGTGGAGATGCGCTGCGCGAGATGGGTCTGGGCGTATTCGTCGACGACCGAGAGCGGGAGCGTGGCCGAGCTGAGCGCCATGAACATGATCGGCGCATCGGCGGGATTGGTCTTCCGCAACGACGGCGGCGACGGCATGTCGGCGGGCAGCCGGCGCTGCACGGCGGCGATGGCGGATTGGATGTCCTGCGCGGCGGCATCGATGCTGCGCTCGAGGGTGAACTGAACCGTGATCGAGGTGCCGCCGAGGAAACTCGTCGACGTCATCGAATCGATGCCGGCGATGGTGGAGAACTGCTGCTCGAGCGGCGTGGCCACGGCCGAGGCCATGGTCTCGGGGGTCGCGCCGGGGAGGCTCGCGCTGACGACGATCGTCGGCAGATCGACGTTCGGCAGATCGCTGACGGGGAGCATCCGGTACGCCATCGCGCCGAAGACGATCAGCGCTGCGGTGAGCAGCGTGGTCATCACGGGCCGGCGGATGCAGAGCGCGGGAAGGTTCATGGCGTCACGGGGCTTGGGGTGGCAGGGGTGGCCGTCCCGGCGAGAATGCTGGCAAGGGACTTCGATTCCACCTTCGCGCCGGGCACGAGCCGAAGCTGGCCGTCGGTGATTACGGTCTGGCCGGCGCTGAGGCCCTCGGAGACAAGCGTCGAATCGCCGGCCGAACGGAGGACTTTGACGAGTTTGATTTCGACGGTCTGGTCCGGCTTCACCACGAAAACCTGCGGCCCGTTTTGGCCCGTCTGGATCGCGGCTGATGGCACCAGCAGCGCGCCGCGGTCGAGCCCGACGCGGGTCTGCACATGTACGAACTGGCCCGGCCACAGGACGTGGTCCGCGTTCTCGAAGGTGGCCTTCAAGGTGATCGTGCCGGACGCGGGATCGACGGCGTTGTCCACAAACGTCAGCTTGCCATCCGAGCGCACGACGCCGGCCGCGCGGTCGGTCACCGTGATGGCCGCGGAGGCGGACTGCAGCGCGGCGCGGATCTCGCCGAGGGCGCTTTCGGGGACGGTGAAGGTCGCGTAGATGGGAGAGAGCTGGTTGAGCGTGACGATCGACTGGCCGGCATCGTTGGCCTTCACGAGCGCGCCTTCGTGCAGGCTGAGCTGCCCGGTACGACCGGCGATGGGCGCCTTGATCGTGGTGTAGCCGAGGAGGAGCTCGACGTTGGCCACCGCCGCCTCCTTGGCCTGGACGAGCGCATGGGTGGTCTCGGCCTTGGTGGCGAGCTGGGCGTATTGCTCCTTGGAGATGGCGTCCTGTTGATCGAGGTGCTTGTAGCGATCGAGGTCGGCCTTGGCCTTCGACTCCTCGGCGCGAGCATTGGCGAGGTCGGCGCGCGCGATGCGGACACTGTTCTCGAACGGCCGCCGATCGAGGGATACCAGTGGCGCACCCGCCTTCACCTCGTCGCCCTCGCGAAAATGGATCTCCGCGATCATACCATCGACCTGTGACTTCACGGCCACGGTGCGAAGCGACTGCACCGAGCCCACGGACTCGACGATGCGCGGCACGTCCGCGGTCTGAACCTGCGCGGTCTGGACCGGGATGGTGGGAACGGCGACGGCCGTCGCGCCGCCACCTCCGCGGGAACACCCGGCCAGGGCGAGGAGCGAGGTCGCCGCGAACAGCGGGAGCAGGAACGGGTAAGTTTGTTTCATGGAGGCGGCAGTCAGGGTAGAGCTCGCGACGCCAGCCGGGGAGGCTTCAGTCACGGCTGCCGGCGGCAGCGAAAGGAACTCGCCCCGCCGAGTTCTTCATCGCCGCGCCTGACCCCGGAACTGTCTAGGAACTCGGGGCCTCGCGGTCATGGGGAACGAAAGGGCATGGTGGTAAGCTAGCTTCCGACCGCGCAAGCTTCGAGTTTCAGATCGGCGTGCAAGCCGCCCGACACCCCAAATCTGGGGGCTCGTTGCCTTCGCGTCGACGCGACGCCGGCCCCAGGATATCCTCATCATGTCCGCAGTCTCCCATCCCGGCGGCGCTCTGCTCTCCACCCGCGGAGCCGCTACCTCTCCAGCACCGACGTCCCGCTGGAATTCGTGGTGCTATTTCCACCCGGAACCAGGGCCCGGGCGGGCCGCCGCGCCGATTGACCGGGCCCGCGTCACCCGATCATGAGACGCGAGGTCTCCATCGGCACGCTGCAGGCCGACAAAATCGAGTGGGACATCATCGTGATCGGCGGCGGGGTGGAAAACGCTTAAACGCCACTTCGCGGATTGTATCGAATATGCTCATGGGTACCGTCGCCGCGTCCTTCTGCATGAAGTCCGTCCGCTTCGCGCTTCTGGTATCCCTTCCGGCCCTTGCACCCTTCGCATTTGCCGCGACGGCGCCTGAGCCAGCCCCGAAAGCCACGCCGTCAGCGAGTCCGGTGCGGAGCGACCCGAACGACATCCCCTCCCTTCGGGCCAAGGCGGAACGCGGCAACGTCATTGCGCAGTACAACCTCGGCCTCGCCTATGCGCAGGGCCGGCAGACCGCGGTTGATCTCCCAGAGGCCTTCGTCTGGTTATCCCTCTCGTCCCAGAGCGGAACGACGGGGAAGGCTTTGGAAACCCTGCTTTCGACGATGTCGTCTCAGCAGTTGACGGAGGGTCGCCGCCGGCTCGAAGCGATTCGCAACAACAACCCTTTTCTGAAGGCGGTCGCACCCACGCCACCGGCGGCCAGCGCGTCGAAATCAGTCGCGGTCGCGACGGCCGCGAGCGACCCGGCCAGCACGGCTCCCGGTTCCGAGGAGGCCAAGAACCTCTACGACCAGCTCACCGTCATCGCCGAGGAAAAGCGCGAACTGGCCGCCGCGCTCGCCACCGTCCGTCAGGAACTGGAGGCATTGAAGGCCGGCAACACACCGGTGGCCGGCGACGTCACCGGAGCCCCCGCCGACTTGGCCCCGCTCCAGGAGCAGCTCCGGGAGGCTCAAGCCGCGCTCGCCACCCGCAGCGAGGCAGCCGATCGCAGCGCCGCTCGCGTCCGCCAGTTGGAGGCCACGGTTACCGATCGCTCCAAGTCGCTCGCCGATGCACAGGCCGAGATTAATGGTGCCCGGGCCGAGGCGGCCGCCCGCGCCGTCGCCGCCACCAACTCCGCGAATGCTCAGGCCGCCCTCGACCGCGAACGCGCCGCCCACGCCGGGACCACTCGTTCCCTCGCCGAGACCCGCGCGCGGCTCGCCATTGCCGCTAACGAAGCCGCCCGGACCGCGGTTCGCACTGCAGAGCAAGCCACCGCCGCCGCCAACGCCGCGGGCCAGGCCGAGGAACTCGCCGCCGCCCGCCGCGACGCCGACCAGCTCCGGTCCGAACTCGCGACCGCCCGCGAAAGGCTCTCCGCCGCGGAAGCGCAACAGGGCCAGCTTTCCGCCCAGGCCAGTTCAAACAGCCAGGCCCAAACCCAGCTCGCGACGCTGCGCACCCAGTTGCAAGCCGCCGAGGCGAAGCTCCGCGAGGCCACGCTCGCCGCGCAACGGGCCCAGGCGGCGCGCGACGCCGTCGTGACCACGCAATCGGAAAGCGCGGCGGCCACCGCCAGCCGGCTCGCCGCCCTCACGTCCGCGCAAACCGAATCCGCCGCGAAGGGCGAGGCGCTGAATCGGGATCTGGCCGGGGTTCGCGAGGAACTGAACCGCTCGCAGAAGCAGGTGGGCGAACTCACGTCGCGCCTGGCGCAGGCCGATGCCAAGTCCGGGGAAGTCGCAGCCCGCGCCCAAGCCTCCGCCCAATCGTCCGTCCAAGCGGCTGAACAAACGAAGGCTCTCCAATCGCGGGTCACGACCCTCGAGCGCGATCTCCAAGGGGCCACCACCGCGCGAGCCGACGCGGAGAAAAAGATCCGCTCCGCCACTGAGGCGGCCGAGTCTGCGGCCAATAAATCCATTTCGACCGCCACGGCACTGGCCCAAGCGGAAGCCCGCGCCGCCGCCGCCGAAAAAGCCACCACCGCGGAAAAATCAAAGGCGACCGAAGCGCAGCGGCAGGTCGCCGCCCTCGACGCGCGGTTGAAAGCCGCCAGCGAGAGCGCCAGCCAAGCCGCCACGGAATCGAAACGCCTGCTCGCCGCGCTCAACACCGCCGAAGCCGCCGCCAAGGCCGAGGCCGCCGCCCGCGAACGCGCCGAGGCCGCCGCGAAGTCCACCGCCGAACAACTCGCCACGCTCCAGACCCGCGCGCAAGCCGCCGAGACCGAGCGCAGTCAACTTGCCAGCGAACGCGATCGCCTCGCCGCCGAGGCCCGGTCCGCGACTTCCTCGGCCGGCAACCGGGACGCCACCGTTCGCCAGCTTTCGTCCGAGAAGGACGCCATCGCCGCCCGCCTCGCCACGGCGGAATCCAACGCGAAGGCCGAGGCCCTTGCCAAGGCCGAGTCCGCGGCGCGCGAGCTCGAGGCAGCCAAAGCACGCGCTGCGTCCCTGTCCGCCGAGCTTACAGCCGCCCAGAAGGAAATCGCCGCGACGATAGCGGTCTCCGCTCGCGCCAGTCAGGAGCGCGCGTCCACCGACGAGACCCTCAAGGGCCAGACGGCCGACCTGGCCAGCGTCCGGCGCGAGGTGGCCATGCTGACCGGCAAGACGGGGACTCAGGCGCGCGAAGTCGCGACTCTGAATGAACGACTCGCGGCCACCAACGAGCGATTGACCGCCGCGCGCCGGCAGATGGACGACGCTCGTGGCCAGGCGAACAGCCAGGGCAACGAACGGGTGACCGCCCTGCAGGCCCAACTGAAGGACCGCGATTCCCTCCTCGCCGCCGCGCAAAGCGCCACTGCCGCGAGCCAGCAGCGCAACGCCGAATTGCGTGCCGCGGCCGAGTCATCAACAGACACGTTGAAAACGACGGCGGCACGTGCCGCCCGGGCGGAACAAGCGCTCGCGAACCTCGAATCTTCCGCCAAGGCCGAATCCTCGGCGCGGGCCGAAGCCGCCGCCCAGGTTGCCGCCCGCACCGCGGACTTGGAGCGCACCCACTCGGAAATGCAGGCGATCGCCAGGGAACGCGACGGCTTGGCCGCCGAACGGGCCCGGATCGCGGCTGAACTTACGACGGCCACCTCACGCTCCGCGCAGGGCGCCGCGCAATCGGAAGCGGCGGCCAAGGCCGCCCAGGAACGGGCAGCGGCCCTGACCGATTCGGTGGCGCGCATCACCACAGAGAAGGATTCGCTGGCCAGCCGGCTGGCCGCCGCAGAAACCGCCGTGCGGAACGCCGGTGGAGCCCAAGCGCAGCTCGCGGCTCTTTCCCGCGAAGTTGAGACCCTCCGACAGGAGGCCGTCGCCGCCAAGGCAACCGCCGAAAAGTCGTCCGGCGCCCAGACGCGACTCGAGGCCGCTCTGACCGCGGCGGAAGCCTCTCGCGACGAGCTCGCCGAGCGCGCCCAGGCCGCCGCCCGCGAATCCACCACCCGGATGCAGGCCGGCGCCCAAGCCGAGGCCAGGATCGCCCAATTCGAAACCCAGCTCGCCGACACGCGCCGCGAACTGGCCGCCGCCGCTACGACACGGGAGGCGTTGGAGGCCCGACTCCGCGAGTCCGCGGCGACGGTCGACCAGAGATCGCGCGACCTCGAGTCCCGCATCCGCGAGTTGGAGACGGAAAAATCCGCTCGCGCGGAACCCGCTCCCACCCCGGCCGTCGACCGCGAGGAACTCACGCGGCTGGCCACTTCGCTGGCGCAAACGGAGGACAAGCTGGCGACCGCCCTGCGTTCCTACACCCTGCTGACGCGGGAACGCGACGAACTGGCAGTTCGCCTGGCCGCGGCACCGTCGGCGAATCCCGCCAGCACGACGGGGGCGCCCGCCGCACCGGTTCCCGTTGCCGAAGCACCGCGATCCACCGTGGTCACCGCCGCGCCGTCGCGACCCGCGGCTTCGGCGGCGGTCGCCGCTCCTGGCGCGGCCCGGGTTCCCGCCGGTGTACCCGTCGCGCGCCTGCACACGATCGTCATGGGCGAGACGCTGTCCGGAATATCTCTGCAGTATTATGGCACGGTCAGTCGTTGGCCCGAGATCCTCGCCGCCAATCGCGACTGGCTCCACGACGAACGGAGTTTGATCGCAGGCCGGGTCCTGCGGATTCCATAATTCGTAATCTCCGTATGACCGCAGCATTGCAGCGGATTATTTTCGCTTCTTCATCAGACGTCATGCGGTCGCCCCGTACCCTCCTGAGCCTGACCTTACCTGCTGTGCTGGTATTCAGCGGCTGCGGATATGTCCATATCGGCCGGGTACCACCGGTGCCCACGGCGGGCACGTCGGTCGTCACCGACGAGAAGTTGACGAAGGAAAATTCGGATTTGCGGCTGGAGAAGAAGATGCTCCAGCAGGAACTGGCCATCACCCGGGCCCAAGGGGACGCTTTGCGGATGGCGATGGAAAATCGCGCCGCCGACGGCGATACGTCGAAGCGACTGGTCGACAAACTCAACGAAACGAGTCGTGAGCTCGCCACCTTGCGCGCCAACTACGCGCAACTGCAGACCGATCGCAATCAAGCCGTCGCCACGGCCGCCGAAGCGAACAATCTCCGCAGCCAGTTGGGAGCCACCGAGGAAAAACTGGCCGGGGCGCTGCGCACCTACACCGTACTCCAAGGCGAGGTCACGCGCCTCCGTACCGATGTCGATCAGACCCGCGCCGAAAACGTGGCCCTGAGCGAGAAGGTCCGGACCGTGACGGGCCAGAGCCAGGAGGCCCAAGCCGCCCTCGCCCAGCTCAATACCGAGTTGCTCAGCCAGAAGGATGCCCGGCTCCGCGCGGAACAGGATGCCGCCACTCTCCGCACCGAGCTGGCCACGGTGGCGCCACAGGCGTCAGCCCTGGCCCAGCAGCGGACTGGCGCGGCAGCCGCCGCCAGTTCCCTGATCGCCGAGCACGCCGCGGAAACGACGGCCCTCAAGAACCAACTCTCCACGCTGCAGCAGAAGGTGGAAAGCCTCACCCTCGAGCGCGCCCGCCTGACCGCCCAGGTCGCCGCCGCGGAAAAGGCCGCCCAAGGACCTTCGCCCGAGTTGGCCAATGTGGAGGCGAAACTTGCCACGGCGCTGCGGAACGCGTCGCTGCTGCGGGACGAAAATGAACAGCTCAAAGCCACCAGCACGCAGTTGGCGACCAGCCAATCCGAACTGGAAGCGCAGCTCGCCCAACTTCGCTCCGGCCCGGCCGGAAGCCAGGTGCAATCCCTCCGCGAGCAGTTGCAGGCGGCTCAGATGCAGGCGGCTGCCCTCAGTGAGGAAAATTCCCGCTTGAAGTCGCGGCTGCCCGGCCAGGCTCCCGCCGCCGCCGGCACTCCCAGCCAGATTACCATCTCGCCCCTTTCCCCGGCGCAGCCAACGGCGACCGTGACGCCGAATCCGCGCGTCGCCAGCGGGGTAAATGCCTCGCTCGTGTTGAGCGTGCCGCACACCCCGCGTCCGACGATCGTGAAGACCGAAGGTAACACGCAGACCCGCTACCACATCGTGACCGGCGGCGACACTCTCGCGAAAATTTCCAGCCAATATTACGGCACCACCGCACGCTGGGCCGACATCCTCGCCGCGAATCGCGACATCCTGGGCGAGAATAACAACCTCGTGGTCGGTCGGTCGCTGCGCATTCCCTGACCGCGGAAACGGCCGCCAGCCCGGTCGCCACGGGGGCCAGAGAGATTTTTTTGGGGTCGTGGGTCGCTTACTTCAGCAGGTCCGCCGGAGCACCGCTGGCTTTGAGCACCTCGGCCAGAGTCACGGGCCCGCCGCCGCGCCGGACGCTTTCATCGGAAGCGGCCATGAACGCGAAGATCTCGAGGGTCTCTGCCGGCGCCACCGGAGGGCGGCCCGTTTGGAAGAAAGTCACAATTTCCGCCACGAGCTTCGCGTAGGCGCCATCCGGCTTGCCCTGGGCGACTCCCTTGGCGCCGAACACCGTCAGCCCGTACTCCGACTTCCCTCCCCGGATGCCGTGAACCGTACCCACGCGGCCGTCGGACCAAACGCCGGTCACCACGTCCGTGTCCGCGGTTTGGGTCCGGGTCACCTGCACGCAGCCCCGGCCCATCGCGGCAAACAGGGTTTCGACCGCGTGAATCCCATACCAAAACAGGTCGGGATGATGCGGCTCGATCGTGGCCGGTCCGTGGCTGAACGCGCCGATCTGCCGGCCGACGTCCATGCGCTTCACCGCGGCCACGCCGTTGGAGAAGCGCAGCGACGAAGAGGAAAACACCGGCACGCCAGCTTCCCGCGCGAGCCGAAAGATCTCAACCGCATCGCGCAGCGACGCCGCCACGGGTTTGTCGATAAACACGGGCTTGCGCGCCGCCAGCACACGTCGGGCCTGGTCGAGATGAACACGGCCATCGACGCTTTCGATCATGATCGCATCGACGTTGCGAGTGAGCTCCTCGATGGAGTCGTAAAGCTTCACTCCGTGCTTCTGCACCAGCTCATTCGTAAACCCGTCAATCCGCGTCGCGCTGGCCGCAATATCCGGGCTGCCCCCCTTGAAGGCGCCGACAATGCGCGCGCCCGCCACGTGGTCCTTGTCGGCGGCATTATTCAGTGCATTCGTGAACGCGACGACGTGCGAGGTATCAAGGCCGATAATGCCGACCCGCAGATCGGCGGCCAAAACCACCGGCGCGCCCGCGACGAGCAACGCGAGGAATCCGGCCCGTCCGGACCAGCTTCGAAATCGCCGCGACAAGACAATCGGGCGGGTTTCCAGGAACGAAGATGGGGTGGGGAGAGCAAGGGACATGCGCACAGGTTAGGACTCAGGTTCCACCGGGCGAGGCGATTTCCCCTCCCCGGTCCATCCGTGCAGGATTGCCCTGCCGCTCCCCGCCCGCCTTCATCCGCGCATGGTTCTTCTGCGGGCCCTCTTCGTCATGGCCATCCTGCCGTGGGTGGCCGGATGCGGTTTGGTCCATTTCGGCCGCCAGACCTCCAGCGTGACTGGCGGGGGCGATGCCGCCCTCACGCAGGCCTACACCAATCTCAGTACCAGCCATAAAATCCTTCAACAGGAGCTGGCCCTCGCCCGCAAGGAAGGGGAGGCGCTGCGGGTTGCGCTGGAGCGCGGCGCCGGTCAGCCGGGATCGAGCGCCACGAGCGGCCGGCTCGAGGAACTGACCCGCGAACTTGCCACGCTTCGCGCCAACTACGCCCGGCTGCAGGCCGAACGCAGCGCGACGGCGGCGGGCCAGGCTCCCGCGGCCTCCGGCGGGCTCGCCGCCGTGGAGGAGAAGCTGGCCTCCTCGCAGCGCAACTTCACCCAGTGGCAGGAGGAAAACGCCCGGCTCAGCCGGGACCTCGACCGTACCCGGACCGAGAACGCTGGCCTGGCCGAGCTCCTCAAGTCCGTGTCCCAGCAGAACAACCAGGCGCAAGCGGCGGTCGTGCAGCTCAACGCCGAACTCCTCGCGCAGCGCGACGCCCGCGGTCGGGCGGAACAGGCTACCGCCGCGGTCCGGGCACAAATGGCCACCGTGATGGCGCAGGCCGGAAAAACGCCCGGGACCGAAGCCGCGGGTGACGCTCCCCTTTCCGGCCTGCAATTCGCCAAGGCTCCGCCGGCCGAAGCCTCCGCCACGGCCGAACTTCGAATCTCGCCCGAGCGACTTCGCGGGGTGCCGGACGCGACATCCCCGGTGCCGCGGCGCATCCACGTCGTCCGGGAGGGCGACACCCTCGACAAGCTGGCGCGCCAATATTACGACGCCCCCGCCCGCTGGCGCCAAATCTACGATGCCAACGAAGCCATCCTCACCGGTGGCCGCCCTCTGCACGTCGGCATGGAGCTCGAGATCCCGGCGCCGTGAACCAACGCTTGCCTCCGCCGCGCGGTAACGACATCACGCGACCCATGTCCTCGCTTCCCGCCCAATTCGGTGGCGTCACCGTCGTCACGAAGGCCAATGTGTATTTCGACGGCAATGTCGTCAGCCACACCGTGCTGTTCAAGGACGACACCAAGAAGACCCTCGGCCTGATTCGCCCGGGCACCTACCATTTCAACACCGGTGCACCCGAGCGGATGGAGATTGTCGCCGGGGCCTGCCGCGTGACTCTCGACGGAGCGACGGCCACGCAGGACTATGCGGCGGGCACGTTTTTCGACGTCCCTGGCCAAAGCGGCTTCACCATCGCCGTCAGTGCAGGGCTGTGTGAATATATCTGCTCCTTCCTCCCCGCGTAAGGCGGAGCCGAAGCCGGCATGAATTCGTCCGCCGCCAGCGCGGGCATCTTCGCCCGCCTGAAGGCGGCAATGTTTTACGAACCGCCGGAGGAAGACCTCGACCGGCCGCGCGGCAAATTATCGGACAATCTGCCTGCATTTTGCCCATCAGTATGCCATACGATTGCACCAATCCCCATGAAGCAAATTTCCCAAAAGGGCTTCACTCTCGTCGAAATCATGATCGTGGTCGTAATCATCGGGATGCTCGCCGCGATGGCGATCCCCGGGTTTCAGAAGGTGCGGTTGGCTTCGCAGGACAAGGCCGTGCTCAACAACGCCCGGCAACTCGCGGCCGCCGCCGATCAATACATGATGGAGAACGGTGCCACTTTCGTCGGCTACAACCAGTTGGTCGGAGCCACGAATTACGTGAAGTCGATCAACCTGGTGGCGGCGGAGTCCTATCCGGACGGGTATACCCAAGGGATGGCCATCACGATCTCCGGGGTCGCGGGCTCGCGGACGATCACCTACGGGCTCTGAGTCGCGGGCGAGACTCTCTTCCCCGCTTCGGCCCGAGTGCCGTGCGCTGCAGGTTTGCCAAGAAACCGTACGGTGGCTAGTCTGCCTTTACTCATGCGGAACGTCTTTTTTCTCGTCCTGCTCGGCGCGGGGCTACTGACGGCGGCGCTGGTCACCCGATCGGGCATCCTAGCCCGGAAGGATCCCGGTCGCCCAATCAACAAGGCGATGCGCGAAGCGTTGGATCGCAATTCCCCGCAGTGGAGCACCGACGACGCGATGCTGATCGCGAAGACCTACGGCAACGCCCACAAGACGCCGTCCGGTCTCCAATATATCGTGCGGGCCCGCGGCACGGGCGAGGCCATGCCCACCATCGGCAACGAAGTGACCTGCCATTACGACGGCCGGTTCCTCGACGGCACCTCCTTCGACAGTTCCTACCGCCGCGGTGCACCGCTCACGTTCCGCGTCGGCATGGGCAGCGTGATTCGCGGCTGGGAGGACGCCTTCATGACGATGCGCAAGGGCGAGAAGCGCACGTTGATCATTCCCTACTGGCTGGCCTACGGCGAAAAGGGCCGGTCGCCCACGATTCCCCCCAAGGCCACACTGGTGTTCGACGTCGAGCTGATCGACTGGCGCTGAAGCGAGATCGTGCAGGTGACAGCAGGGCCGGCACTCGCGACGGACCCGTGAACCTCGTGCATTTGCGGCCGGCCGACGAGCGGCAGCCCGACCCTAATTCGTCTCGGCCCGCCCGCCGTTGAAACTTTGCGCTTTCAAACGTCCGGTGCGGCTTGACCGTGCCCGGGCCGCGAAACGCCCACCGAGCTACAACCCGAGCAGGCTGCCGTTCCGCTTGATCCAGAGTTCGGCGTCGCGCCAACCCGGACAGACTTCCTCCACCCGGGCCCAAAACCTGGCCGAGTGATTCATTTCCCGGAGGTGCATCAACTCGTGGTAAATGATGTAGTCGCGCACGAAGTCCGGCGACTGCACGAGCCGCCAGTTGAGCGAGATCGTGCCGTTCGCGGAACACGAACCCCACCGCGAACGCTGGTTGCGCACGACGACCTGTTTCGCGTCCGAGCCCGTCAAGGCAGCCAGCTCCCACGTCCGGCCGGGGAGTTCGATCTTGGCCCGTCGAAGAAAATGCGCCTCAAGGGTCGGACGCAGATCGCCCTCGAGCCGGGAAATGCGAAACACATCGGCCGCCAGACAGACCTGCGGCCGGTCTGCCACCGCGGACGCCACCCGAACCGAGGTCATTTCCCCGCGCCACAACACCAGGGTTCCGATGGTCCAGATGCCCGCGGAACTCGGCCGGCGCCGCTGCCGCTCGCGGGCCCGCTCCAGCCACTCGCCATGCCGCTCGACAAAGCGCAGCGCCTCGCGCTCCGAACCCCGGGCGGGAATGGTGGCGATCGCCGTGCCGTCGCGCTTCAGGGTGAGCCGATAGTTGAGGGCCCGATCGCTCCGCTGGAAAACGATGCCCTCCTCCGGGCGGGCGGAATCGCCGGCCGGCGCGGGCCGATTCAAGGGCTCACTCCCGGCGGTAATCCGCGGGGCGCCGTCGAACTGAAAAAGAGTCTGGTCGCGCACGTCGAAGGATGGAATTCCGTCCCGCTCCATTTCGCGGCGAGGCGCGCCGCGATGACAACGATTTTTATCGGTGACGTCGATGGCGGGGCCGGCCGCGACTGAAGCCTTGAGTGCCGATGAATGCCCGGCCGTCGTTGGGGAGCCCCCATCGCATCGCTGGCGCGGCGCTTCGACTCCGGATCCGTTTTATTGAAGCCGCCCTAACTCCAGATCACGGAACGGCCGATCGAGGCGATCGTCGGCCGCCCGGTCGAGGCCATCGCCATCTCGAGTTCCCGCCGCAGGATGTTGATCACATGCGCGACGCCCTCGGATCCACCGACGGCGAGACCGCAAAGGTAAGGGCGTCCAATCAGGACCGCCGACGCCCCGAGCGCCACGGCCTTGAGAATATCCGTCCCGCGACGCACGCCGCCATCGACCAGCACGGGGATGCGTCCGGCAACCCGCTCCGCCACCGGCACCAGCGCATCAATCGCCGCCGGCACGGTATCCACATTGCGGCCACCATGGTTCGACACGATGATGCCCTGGACGCCGGCGTCGACCGCCCGGGCCGCATCGTCGGGATTCATGATGCCCTTCAACAGCACCGGCATCGAGGTCAGGGAACGCAGCCAGGCCACGTCCTGCCACGTCACCGTCGGATCCTGCACCGCACTGTAAATCGTGCCGCCCGTGGCCCGCTGTGCCCCGGTCGCGGCCTTCAGTCCGCGCAGGTTGGCCCGCTCCATTCCCGCCGGCAGCGTGAACTGACTGCGGGTCTCGCGGTAGCGCGGCCCGAGCACCGGCGAATCGATCGTGATGACCAAAGCCTGGCAGCCCGCCGCCTCCGCCCGCTGCACGAGCGACCGCGTGACCTCGCGATCCGGCTGCACGTAGAGCTGGAACCAGAGCGGCTGCGTGGCGACCCGCGCCGTGTCCTCGATGCTGACTGTCGATGTGGTGCTCAGCACCATCGTCGTTCCGGCGAGTCCCGCGCCCTTCACGGTGGCCAGCTCGCCGTCCGGGTGCAGGAGTCTTTGATAAGCCGCCGGCGCGAGGAGGAGCGGCAGCGGCATTTCGCGGCCGAAGAGCGTTACGCGCGTGTCGATCTTCGAGACGTCGACGAGAAAATCCGGACGAAGCCGAATCGCCCGAAACCGATCCTCGTTCCAGCCCAGCGTGACCTCGTCCGCGGCGCCGCCTCTCACGTATTCCCAGGCCATCGTCGACAGGCACGACGGCGCTAGGCGCACGTAATCGGACACATCGACCGGGGCAGCCATCACAGTGGACGCGGCAGCGGGAGACGGCGGGGGCGTGGGGTTCATGCGCGAGGACGAAAAGCGATCGCAGCTAAAGACTGCGGCCGAGCGAGGCGCAAGCGCGCCGGTGCCGGCGGCGACCTGACCCAGTCCTGGCCTAGTGCGCGCCGTCCGCCGGATCCACCGCGGCGGCGCGGTTGGCCTGCCGAAATTTCCAGGCGTGCCAGGCACTCGGCATCTCACCGACGTGCCGCGGTAAAAGGAGCGCGATGGTCACCTCGTCCACGCCGGCACAAATCTGCAGGGCGATCGCGACGTGAAACGGCACCTCAGAGTAGTCGGCGAGCAGCGGAATCATGGAAAGCGCGCACGCCGCCCCGCCCGCCTTGGCCAGCCAGGTGTGGTAGCACGGGGCCCGGCCGAGCCGCACAAAGCCGAAGACCACGACGCCGAAAAAAGCGCCCAGCCCCGCGACAATCCACGGGAGCTCCCGCTCGAACGTGCCGGGCCAGAGCAACGCAATGCCCAAAATGCCGGCGAACATGGTGACGTAATCCGCCATGCTATCGAGTTTCCGTCCGCGTTCGGAGTACGCGTTGAACTTTCGCGCGAGGTAGCCGTCGAAAACATCCGTGCTGAGCGCCAGCCCAAGGAGCACTATAAACGCGCGCCGTGAATCCGCGAGCGCCGCGCCCAGCACCACGGGCATCAGCGCGAGCCGCGTCCCGCTCAGGACATTCGGCCAGTGCTTCGGATTGATCATGCGCCCATCCGTTCCCCGGGGTCGACCGGAGTCAACCGGAGACCACGCCACCCAGCCCGGAATTAAACTCGAACTATCTCCCAGACCAACGGACCGGCGCGGTTGATGGTCAGCCAGGCATAGCTCGCCGGCGCCCCGCGATTCGGCCGCGTGATGCAGCCGGGATTCAGCCACCGCACACCCGCGGCATCGGTTTCGTCCCGGGGCACGTGCGTGTGGCCATGCAGCACAAAGTCGGCGTGCTTCGGCGCCCGGGCCGGCGGGATGTGCACCAAGTGAAAGCGAAGTCCTTCCCGCCGCAGGTCCAGCGTCAGCGGCCAGCCCGGCTCGGCATCGCAATTGCCCATCACCAGCCGCAACGGTGGTCCCAGTTGTAGAAACTCGACCAGAGTTTCCGGCGCACAGACGTCGCCCAGATGCCAAATCTCGTCAGCCCCGCGGAGCCGTTCCGGGAGCCCAGCCGGATAGCGATCATGGGTGTCGGAAATCACCGCGATGCGCATAGCCGGCGACGTTGACGAAATCCGGTTCCGAAACCACGCCAAAGTCGGGAGTCGCTCGCCCCAATCCCGTCCCTGCACCGTGTCTCCCACCTCCCGGCAAAGCCCCTTGACACCCCCCGGTGGCTGCGGCACCTCTGACCCTCTTTTCTCGACACTTTTATGAAGCCTACATTCCGTCCGCACCGCAAGAAGCGCGCCCGCAAGATTGGTTACCGTGCCCGGATGGCCACCCCAGGCGGCCGCAAGGTCATCCGCGCCCGCCGCCTGAAGGGCCGTAAGCGCCTGACCGTCGTCTGATTGCACTCCGGCGGGCGCCTCCGCGACTGCGGCAGGTGGCCTGTGACCTCCGGCCCATGCGTTTCCGCTCCGAGCAGCACCTGCGCCGTCAGCGTGATATCCGGGCGGTTCGTGAACTCGGGCGTCGGCTCGAGTGCCGGGCTTTCACCGTTTGGTGGAAGCGCCGCGATCTCGCGTCCGCCGAGTCCGATGCCGTCGCGCCGATTCCTGCACCTCTCCAACGTCCCCGCGTCTGTGTCATTGCTTCAACCGCGGCCGTGGGCGGAGCGATCCTGCGCAACCGGGCCAAGCGCCGGCTGCGCGAGATCTTCCGCCATCACCAGGAGCAGGTGCCCGCTGATTGCGATCTTCTGTTGATCGCCCGCGTCGCCGCCACGGAATGGCCGATCGCCGAACTGGAAAAAAAGTTCAGCGACGCCTGCCGGCAGATTCCACCCGCCCCGGGAGCCGCGCCCGAATGAAGAATCCTCGGCCTGTCCTGCGCCCCGCGCTGACAACTCTCCTTCGGCTGCCCGCCGCATTGCTGCTCGCGTTGATCAAGCTCTATCAACGCACGCTCTCCCCTGCCCTGCCCGTGCTCACGCTCGGTGCCTGTGGCTGCCGATTCATTCCGACCTGCTCGCACTACGCGGCCGAGGCGATTCGCACCCACGGCGCCCTGACCGGCGCGGTGCTCGCCATTCGTCGCCTGCTGAAGTGTACCCCGCTGCACCCCGGCGGCGACGATCCGGTCTCACCCTTTCGCTCCGCACGCCGGTCGGCTCCGCCGATCTGCTCCCGTCTCACCACTTAATAAACGTGACCGTCCCCCGTCCGGCGCCGGTCTCTCCGAATTTTCATGGATAAAAGGAATTTCACCATTGGCGTTGTGCTGCTGATCGCGGCCCTCGCAATCCTCGTTCTGGCTCCCCGTTCCGCGCCGCCCATGGTGGCGGACAACGTCCAGCCCTCCTCCACGACCGCCACCGCCCCGGGCGGCTCGCCGGCCGCCACGCCGGGCACGCCTTCGGGCAGTCCCGCGATGACCAGGTCGGCGGCACCGATCACCGAACTGGCCGGCGTCAATGCCGAGGGGATCAACGCTCAGGTCACACTGCTCACGAACGACTTCATCGAGGTTCGCCTGACCAATCTCGGGGGTGCCGTTCGGGACGTGGCGCTCAAGCAGCATGCCGCCGTGCTCGGCCGGCCGGAGCCGTACGTTTTCAACCTCCGCCATGACGAGCCGCTGCTCGCACTCACCGAGTACCCTGGCCTGGGTCGCGATCGCGCCTACGAGCGGGTCAGCGCCTCCACCACGGAGGCGGTTTTCCGCACCGTGCTCGACGGCCGGATTGAAGTCACGCGTCGCTACCGGCTCACGACTGATCGCGAGCCCGGCGGCGATCCCTATCGCATCCGCCATGAGACCACGTTTCGGAACCTCACGCCCGCGACCGCCCCGCTGGGCCGCGCCGGCCTGAGCGTCGGCACGGCCGCGCTGCTCCACCCCAGCGATGCGCCTCACTATCTCAACATCGTCGCCTTTGACGGCGAGGATCCCCACTACATCGAGCGCGGCGAGCTCGAGGGTGGCGGCATTGGCTCGCTCGTCGGAGCCGGCCGCGCCCCGTTGGCCATGCTGGAACGGCCGGGTAACACCGTCTGGGCCGGCGCGAAGAACCAGTTCTTCACCAGCATCTATACGCCGGACAAGCCGGCCTCTGGCTTGACCGTCCGCCGCGTCGCCCTGCCGTCCTTCGCCGACACGCAGGTGGCGAACGTCGGCCTCAGCGGCACCGCCCGCTTCGAACTCCCCGCGCTCGCCGCCAACGGCACCACCACGCTCACCGGGATGCTTTATGTCGGCCCCCAGGAGTACCGCCGGCTGTCGCGCTTCTCCCAGAAGGAGGACCAGGTACTCCCCTACACCCAGTTGTTCTTCAACCGGATCTTCCTCGCCGGCTATGTGGCTCCGCTGCTCAACACCCTCCTGAATGCCACGCACCGCTGGGTCGGCAACTGGGGCGTGGCGATCATCGTGATGACTCTGATCCTGAAGTTCGTCAGCCTGCCCTTCACCCTCGCCGCCTCCCGCTCCGCGAAACGCATGTCGAAACTGCAGCCCGCGATGCTGGTGATCCGCGAGAAGTACAAGGACAACCCCCAGAAGCAGCAGGCGGCGACGATGGAGCTGTTCAAGGAGCATAAGGTGAATCCCGTCGGCGGCTGCATCCCGATTCTCATCACCTTCCCGCTCTTCATCGGCTTCTTCGCCATGCTCCAGTGCACGACCGAGCTCCGGTTCCAGTCGTTCCTCTGGGCGACGGATCTGGCGGCGCCCGACACCATCGCCCACGTGTTTGGATTTCCGATCAACATCATGCCGCTGCTGATGGGCGCCACGATGTACTACCAGATGAAGCTCACGCCGGCGCCGTCGGTAGATAACATGCAGATGAAGATGATGAAGTTCATGCCCGTGATCTTCACCGTGTTCTGCTACAGCTTCTCCTGCGCCCTGTCGCTTTACTCGACGATCAACGGCCTCTTCACGATCATCCAGCAGATCGTGATTAACCGCAGCAGCGACGACGTCCCCGCACCGGCCCTGACCGTGGCCGGCGGCAAGACCGTCAAGAACGTCACGCCGTCGAAGAAGAAGCTGAAGTGATTGTGGATTTTGGATTTCGAGAAACATTCAATCGAGAATCGAGAATCGGAAATCCCCATTCGAGCCCTGCTCCTCAGCCCTGGCGGGACACAATAAGTGCTCCAAGGTGAAACGGCTGAAGGCCGTCACCGACTCCCGCAAGGGCAAGGTCTTCTCCCGGCTTTCGCGAGATCTCACGCTCGCCGCGAAGCGCTCGAAGACATCGACGATGTTCAGGCGGTATTTTCCAACGAGGAATCGGACGTTGATTTGGCGGACCTCACTTAGCGGCCCGGCGGCAGTTGCACGGGGCTCCTGCCCCGTGAGGTCCATCGATCGAGCGGTCTAATTTGACGCCTAGCTCGCAAAACCCAGAGGGCGCGCCCGAGGCACGCCCTTAAGAAACGCGGGCCGGGGCGTGACGCGCCCACGGTCGAACGGCTCACGTTCACCGCACCCTCGATCCGCCACCCGCTCACGCTCGCAGCCACGAGAGGAAGGAAACGCCCACGGCTGGAGCACAGGAGGATTTTGAACAGGAAGCCTTCCTGCGAATCCTGACATCCTGCCCAGGTCTGAGCCGAACCCAGCCGGCCACTCTGCGCCCTCTCGCAACCTCTGCGACCTCTGCGTTCCCGCTCCGGGTTTCCTTGAGGCCATTTCACCCCCTTCCGACCACGGGTCAGGAGGCCCGTGCCACTCCTGGACAGGGTGATGCCTCCCAACGCACCCAGCGTCATAACCCGGCGGCTTCCTTGCGTCGGCGGGGGCTTGGGGTTTGATCGTACGTCCCCCATGACCGACGACGTCGAAGTCCTCCCGTCCACGGAGTCTGCGCGCCGCCACCTTGCACCCGGTGACGTCGGTCTCGTCGCTCCGCGTGACTTCGTCTCGAGTCATCCGTTCACGTTCAAGAGCGGCCAGGTCATCCCCGGCTTCACGCTGCGCTACGAGACGTACGGCCAGCTCAACGCCACCCGCGACAACGCCATCGTGATTTGCCACGCCCTCAGCGGCGATCACCACTGCGCCGGCTGGCACACCCCGGACGATCGCAAGCCGGGCTGGTGGAACAATCTCATCGGGCCGGGCAAGGCGGTCGACACCCGCCGCTACTTCGTCGTCTGCGCCAACGTCCTCGGCGGCTGCCAGGGCTCGACCGGCCCTTCCTCGATCAATCCCGAGACCGGCCGTCCCTACGGCATCCTCTTTCCTTTCGTCACCATTCGCGACATGGCCCGCGCCCAGAAGCTTCTGCTCGAGCATCTCGGGATCGCGAAGGTTCACGCGATCATCGGCGGCTCGATGGGCGGCATGCTCGCCCTGCTTTCCACGATCGAGTTTCCGGGCTTCATCCGCCGCGTGCTCGCGATGGCCACGACCGGCCGCGAGAGCGCCCAGGCGATCGCGTTCAACGAGGTCGGCCGCCAGGCGATCATGCAGGACCCGGCGTGGAACCGCGGCGACTACCCCAAGGAGGCCGGACCGCGCGTCGGCCTCGCGATCGCGCGCATGATGGCGCACATCACCTACGTCACCGACGCCAGCATGGATCGGAAGTTCGGGCGCCGAAAAAAGGATGGTGCCCACGCGGACGCCTACACGTTCGATGTCCAGTTCGAGGTCGAGGGCTACCTGCGCCACCAGGGCCAGAGCTTCATCAATCGCTTCGACGCCAACTCCTATCTCTATATCACCCGGGCACTCGATCAGTTCGATCTCGCCCACGCGGACGGCTCGCTGGAGAAGGCCTTCGCCCCCGTCGACGCCGAGACCTTGATCGTCGGGTTCACGAGCGACTGGCTCTTCCCGCCGGAGCAGAACCGCTCCCTCGCACTCGCCCTGCTGCGCGCCGGCAAGCGGGCGAGCTACGCCGAACTCTCCACCGATCTCGGCCATGACTCGTTCCTCCTCGAATCCGAGGAACTCTACGCCCTGGTGCGCGCCTTTCTCGAGCGCGACGAACCCTACGAGTTCGACTATGCGATCTGAACCCAATCTGTCGGGGAACCGAATACCGCCGAACGCCCAGACTTGGCACAGAAGGACGAGCCAAGGCCAGGCGAAGACGGGGGAAATCGGAATGGCTAAGCTCGGGCTTGGCCTGCCCTTGGTTTGGCCTTCTGTGGAGAGGATGGCGGACTTGGGCATTCGGCCCGGGAAGGAGATTTCGCCGATCCACGACTTCCATCGGCCCGCGGGAAATACTCGACTCGCCGCTCCGGGGATTGCGCCATGACCAAGCAAATCGTCAAACGCACGGTCGACATGCAGATCATCGGTGACTGGGTTGAGCCCGGCACGCGGGTCCTCGATCTCGGCTGCGGATCAGGCGTGCTGCTCGATTACCTGATGCAGACGAAGCAGGTCTCGGGGATCGGCGTAGACCTCGAGTTCGCGAAGATCACGGCCTGTGTCCGGCGCGGACTCGCCGCCTACCAGGGCGACATGACGTCGTTCATGCGCTCGTTTCCTGACAAGCATTTCGGCCGCGTGATCTGCTCGCGTACCGTGCATGAACTCGCGGATCCAACGGCCGTGATCGACGAGGCGCTGCGCGTTGGCCGTTTCGTAACCGTGGGCTTCGTCAACCACGGCTTCTGGAAGAATCGGGTCAACGCGCTGCTCCAGGGCCGCAAGATCAAGAACGAGGTCTATACCACCGAATGGTTCGAGAGCCGTCCCGCGAATCCCGTTTCCGTCGCCGACTTCGAACATTTCTGCACCGCCAAAGGCATCCGGATCGCCCGCCGCGCCCATCTCGCCGGCGACTGGCATACGCCCTGTCACACGCTGCCGAATCTGTTCGCGGGTTACGCGCTGTACGATCTGGCGCGCTAGGGTTTCCGCGGCGCGAAAACCCGAGTTGGAGGGCGTCCCAAGAGGTGACTTCTCTCACCGCGGAGCGGCTGTCGCCACGAACGCCCGCGAGTGGATGAAACGCCCGCGCCAGCTCCATGCCGAGTGACCTTTGAACCACCGCGGTCCGGATCTCTCCGCGCCCTTCGTGCCTTCGTGGTTAAGCCGGCTCGCGATTAAACCTCCGCTCGGCGGATGATCGCTGCGGGCTGGCCCCCAGCACGATGTTCCATACGCTCCGGTTTATGAAAATTCGTTCCTTTCTGCTCAGTCTCTTCCTCACCACGTCTCTCGCGGTGGCCGCAGATGTCGCCAAGGTCACGCCGGCCGACGCCGCGAAGCGCGTGGCCGACGGCAAGGCCGTGCTCGTCGACGTTCGCGAGGCCGCCGAGTGGAAGGAATCCGGCGTCGCCGGACCCGCGGTGCTCCTCGCGAAGAGCGACTTCGACGGCGCGCAGACCGAGTGGAAGGACTTCCTCGCCAAGAACGGCGACAAGGAAATCATCGTGTATTGCCGCAGCGGACGCCGCTCGGAAACAGTTGCGGCCGCGCTCGCGGCCAAGGGCCTCAAGGTCTCCAACGTGGGCGGTTTCAAGGACTGGACCGACGCCGGCCTGCCCGTGCGCAAGTCGGAGAAGTGAGAGAATTTTGGATTTCTGATTCTCGATTTTCGACGGGTGCCGTCAGGGAGAGGCGGAGATCCCCTGTGATCTGACGGAGCCACACACCCCGCCCTCCGGGCACCCCTCTCCAAGAGGGGATCCGATCAATGCTCCTCCCCACGGATCGACGCTCTTTCCCCAGAGATCGAGGCTCTTGCCCCACAGATCGAGCCGCTTGCCCAAGTTCCCCTCTCGAGAGGGGTGGCGCGCAGCGCCGGGGTGTGTTGGTCCGGGCGGGCTAACCCGACGTTGATGCAGTCCCGACCCGATCAAGCTCGGGTCCGCTGCAAGCGCGCCGCCTGAAACAGCACGATGCAGTCCGCTCCGTCCTGCGTGTGGAGCCAGTGAGGTTCGAAGGCCGCGAACTCGCGATCGATCGCGGCCCGCAGGCCGCCGACCTCGATTGCGAGGAAGCCATGCGGCTGCAACCGCTCCGTTGCCTGCCGCACGAGCTTGCGGATGATCCCGAGTCCATCGCGACCGCCGTCGTGAGCCATCCGCGGCTCCGCCGCAAATTCGGGCGCCTGTGAATCCACGAGCGCACTGGGTTCATACGGCGGATTGCTGAGGATGATGTCGTACCCCCCGGGACGAACCGGCACCGCGTCCAACACGTCGCCGGCAAACAGGTGGACGCGACGGCCGAGCCGGTGCTCGCGGACATTGATCTTCGCGACGTCCAAAGCGGCAGCCGAGAGATCGCAGGCGTCAATCGTCGCTCCCGGGAATTGCCGCGCCAGGAGGATCGCAAGGCAGCCGGAGCCGGTGCAGACGTCGGCGGCGCGCCGCACCTGGGTTCCCACGGGCAGCCAGGCATCGAGCTGCTCCGGGATAATCTCGAGAAAGTAGCTGCGCGGGATGATGACCCGCTCGTCGACAAAGAACCGGTGTTCGCCGAGCCAGGCTTCCTGCGTCAGGTAGGCGGCCGGCACGCGATCCACCACCCGGCGCCGAAAGATCGTCGCCAGGCCTTTACGTTCCGCGGCCCGAAGCTTCCGGGCGAGCACGCCGGCCTCGCTGTCGAGCGGCAGATCGAGCGTGCGGAGGATCATATATAGTGCCTCGTCGTGCGCGTTGGTGGCGACCTGGCCGAGCGCGATCTTCTCGCGGGCATAGGCCTTCTCCGCCCACGCCAGCCAGGCGCCCGGCGTTCCCAACTCCCCGACGCCGGCCAGGGGATCAGCCCGTTTTCGCGTCATGGGCGGCCACGACATGGGCGTGGTTCTGAATATGATCCGGGCAGTAGCACTGGTCGCCGGCGCACTTCGAGCAGTAGCGAAAATCGAGATCCGGATGCGTGCGATCCGTCTTGCCGCAGACATGGCAGACATGACGCGGCTCTTCGGCCTGGGCCGCCCGTTCAGCCTGTCGCACTTTCACGCGCTTGCGGTGGCGAATCGACAGCCAGATGTCCCGGCCGAAGAAGAGGGCGAAATTTCCCGCTGCCGCCAGAATCTGCAGCCGCGTCGGTAAATCGCCGCGGATGAACGACACCGCGTAAAGGACCCATGTGAGCAGGGCCAGCCACTTGATCTTGATCGGGAGGATGAAGAAGAGTGAGAGCTCGAAGTCCGGATTGAGGTAGGCGAACGCGAGGAACACCGAGCCCGCGATGAACGCATTGGTCGCGGCGTAGCCCGGCGTCACGAACGCCGCCGCCACCGTCAGCGTCGCGCCGAGCAGCAGGAAGAGATTGTAGCGAAATGCCCCCCACGACCCCTCGAGCGCGTTGCCCATCAGGTAGAAAATGTACCAGGCGAACGCGACGAAGATGTACCCGAACATCCCCGGCGGCGGCGGCATGAGCAGGAAGGAGAACATCCGCCACCATTCGCCCTGCAGCACCAGCGCGGGCACGAGCAGGAAGGCCCCGAGATTGATCCGGCCGGCTAGAAAACCCAGCAGGACAAAGACCTGGCCGATGATGATGTAGAGGCTGAGGTTGGAAACCGCGTATCGGCCGAACGTCCGCTCAAGTTTGTCCAGGAAAGTCATCAGAGAGCCGGAACATTGGGTGCATCCGCGGGCGGAGCGCAAGCGAAGCGCATAGACCGGAGGATTCGGGATCGGCTCGAGGAAGAATTTCGTCCGGTGCTTGGAGGGTGCAACGAAACTGCGCGCCGACGACCCTTGGCACTGCTGTCTCGGTGAATCGCTGCCTTTCGGGAGAATTTTTTTGGCGGGCCGAGCTCGATCGAGGCCGGATCCTTGAACGCTCTGCGATCGGCCTCGGCGGAGCTCGATCCTCTATTTTGGCCTCGGCCCGCGCACGCCCGTCACTTCGCCGGCGCGGCCAGCTGCTCCAGCAATTTTTGCTTCTGCCCCTGTAGCGCCGGTTCCTCGACGGTGTTGAGCAGGGCGCGCGCGTGATCGGGCTTCCCCACTTTCAGGCAGATATTGGCCGCATGCAGACGCATCGTCTGCCGCTCGATCGGCGTCGGCGCCTTGTCCTCCAGCGCACTCCAAGCCTGCAAGGCCGCGTCCCAGTCGGGGTTCTCCAAGTCGTAGAAAGACTCCGCAAAGCGATACGCGAATTCGAAGCGATCGGGCGCAAGCTCTGCGGCCCGCTTGAACGCGCTGTGAGCCGTGGAGTCGAGGGCGGCCCGTTTCCACTCGCCGCTCTTCAGGAATTCGTCGCGCGCCTCGGTCAGCAGCGTGCCGAGCTGGTAGTGGTACAGCGGTTCGTCGGGCGCGAGTTTGATCGCCGCGATGTAATACGGAGCCGCCTGCATGGGCTTACCCGCTTCGGCGAGCTGGTTCCCGAGCTGGTTTTTTACCAGCGGGATTTCGGGATCGAGCTGGTTCGCCTTCAACAGCATCGCCGTCGCCTCCGCCGCCATGCCCACCTTGCCGAGCAGAAAACCGTAGGCCGCATAGCCCGCCGCATAACCCGGGTTGTTGCGCACGAGCAGCTCATACTCGTGGGCAATCGACTGCGCCTGCTGCCGGAAGGTCTCGGCGTCCAGGTTGTCCCCCTGCTTCGCCGCGCTTTCAAACAAGTCGCGCTGGCGCTCCGCAATCCGCTTCAAGTTGCGCTCCGCCATCGTCTCCGACTCCGCCGCCCGCAACCCGGACACACCGCCGGCCAGCATCGCGACCGATAACAGGGCGGCGGCGAGGCCCATTCTCGATTTTGGATTCTCGATCTTCGATCGGGAACCCCGTCTCGAATCGAAAATCGAGAATCCAAAATCGAAAA
>CAINHV010000576.1 GCA_903848965.1 uncultured Opitutia bacterium
AGTTCAGACGTGTGCTCTTCCGATCTCACCCCGAACATTCTTAGTTAGGCCAGCCCCCCGCCCCCCCATGAGTACTCCTGCCCCAGGAAAAATGGACCCCGCGTCGAAACTGCCTGCGTCGCCCATGCCGCCCATTCCGACACCGGCCACCGACACGACCGCGGCGCGAGCCAAGCCGAAGTACCCGGGCATCCGGGTCACGTGCAACGGCAATTTCCTGGTGGCCCAGTACGTCGAGACGCGGGTCACCGAGGGCGGCGTGTTTTATCCGATCACGCCCTCCACCGAGGGCGGCGAGATTTACCAGCAGTCCTTCGCCTCCGGTGAACTCAATGTCTGGGGCCAGCAGAAGGTCGCGGTCGAAACCGAGGGCGAGCACGCCGCCCAGGGCGGCGCCACCGCCTACGCCGTCCAGGGCCGCCGCACCGTCAACTTCACCTCGGGCCAGGGCATCGTGTACGCGATGGAGCAGTATTACCACGCGCCGGGGAAACTCTCGACGATGGTCCTCCAGATCGGCGCCCGGGCACTGACCAAGCACGCCCTCAACGTGCACTGTGCCCACGACGATTTCTACGCCGCCCTCGACACGGGCTGGACCATGATGATGGCCAAGGACGCCCAGCAGGCCGCCGACCAGGGCATCATCATGCGCAAGGTCAACGAGCTGGCGCTGAACCCCGGCATGAACATCCAGGACGGCATGCTCACGACCCACTCCGAGCGCATGTACCTCGCGCCGGAGGCCGAGCTACTCCGTGAATTTCTTGGCGCCCCCGACGATCAAATCGACTGCCCCACGCCCGCCCAGCGCGAGCTCTTCGGGCCGAAGCGCCGGCGCGTGCCGCGGATGATGGATCTCAAGAACCCGATTCTCCTCGGGCCCGTGCAGAACCAGGAGCACCACATGAACGGCGTGGTCGCGCGCCGGAATAATTTCAACGAGCCCATCCTGGGCATGATCAAGGAAGCCATGGCCGAGTTCGGCCGGCTGACCGGCCGGCACTACGGGTTCATCCAGGAATACAAGACCAAGGACGCCGACACGGTCTTCGTCTCCCTCGGCTGCGCCGCCGACAACATCGAGGCCGCCTGTGACTATCTCCGCGAGCAGCGCAATGCGAAGGTCGGCTCGATCCACATCAACGTCATCCGCCCGTTCCCCGAGGCCGCCGTCATCGACGCGCTCCGCGGCAAGAAGAATGTCATCATCCTCGAGCGCACCGATGAGGGACTCGCCGGCGACAACCCGCTCGCCCGCGACATCCGCGTCGCCTTGGGCAAGGCCAACGAGGTCGCCCACTTTGGCTCGGCCGACGGCCTGCCTGCCCTCACGCCGGCCGAGACGCCCCGCCTCTTCCGCGGCGCCTACGGCATCGGCTCGCGCGACTTCCGTCCCGAGCACCCGCTGGGCGCCTACGAGTACGCCACCGGCGCCAGCCGGCGCAAGGACGGCCGGAGCGAGGCCGACGGCGAGACGTTCTTCGTCCTGGGCGTCGATCATCCCTACGCGGTGATCAGCAAGGACACGCCTTCGCTCCTCCCGGAGAACGCCATCGCCGTCCGCTTTCACTCCATCGGCGGATGGGGCATGATCACGACCGGCAAGAATCTCGGCTCCATCATCGGCGACTTCGGCCAGTTCATCTCCGAGCAGAATCCGAGTTACGACAGCGACGGCTTCCTCGTCGACAAGCTCTTCGTCATGGCGAACCCCAAGTACGGTTCGGAGAAGAAGGGCGCCCCGACGAACTACTACCTCACCGTCGCCCCCTCGCCGATCAAGGTTAACTGCGAGCTCAACCACGTCGACGTCGTCCTCTGCTGCGATCCCAAGGCCTTCACCCACACGAATCCCCTCGATGGCATCAAGAAGGGCGGCGCCCTCGTCTGGGAGTCGAGCGAGTCCCCCGAGATGGCCTGGCAGCGCGTCCCGGCGAAATACCGCCAGTGGATTCAGGAAAACAACATCCGCATCTACATCCTCCCCGGCTTCGACATCGCCAGGAAGGCCACCAACCAGACGGAGCTGCAGCTCCGCATGCAGGGCAATTCCTTCCTCGGCGCCTTCTTCCGGGTCTCGCCGTTCCTCAAGACCTTCGGGATCACCGAGGAGAACTTCGAAAAGGTTGTGCACAAGCAGTACGTCAAGAAGTTCGGCCGCTTCGGCGACGCCGTCGTGAAGTCGAACATGGAGGTCATGCAGCAGGGCTTCTCCCTCGTGCAGGAGATCAAGATCGGCCGGGGCGACGACGCCGATCGTTCCTCGATGCGCAACCCGCTGATCTCGCCCCAGGGCGATCACCACTTCGAGCCCACCGCCGGCTGCGGTTCGTCGGGTTGCGGGAGCATTCCCATGCCCGCGGCGCAACCCGCCCGCGCCCCGTTCCAGACGCTTTCGAAGTTCGACTCCGAATTCCGCAACGGCCTCGGCTACCACCAGCCTGCCGGCGCCTTCGCATCCGTCGGCGTCATGGGCGCCGGCTCAGGCGCGACGCAGTCCAAGTACGTCGCCCGCCGCGAGACGCCCGTCTACATCGCCGAAAACTGTACCCAGTGCATGGAGTGCATCACGGCGTGCCCCGACACCGCCCTGCCGAACACCGCGCAGGACGTCGGCACCATCCTCAAGACCGCGATCAACAACTACGTGACCGATCGCGCCGAGCGCCAGAAACTCGGCGCCGAGCTCCCGGGCATCGAGACCCGCGCCCGGGCGAAGATGAACGAGGCCGTGAAGGCGAAGGCCAAGCTGCCGTTCTCCGACATCGTCCGCGATGAGGTCAACGCGCTCGCCACCGTTTCGCCGCAGGCCAGGGCCGAGTTGACCGGCATCATCGCCAAGCTCCCGCTCTCCTACAGCAACGTCCCCGCCATCTTCCGCTCGCTCGAGGCCAAGACTCCTGGCGCCGGCGGCCTGTTCTCGATCTTCGTCTCCGATCTCTGCAAGGGCTGCGGCGAATGCGTCCAGGTCTGCGGCGACCACGACGCCCTCCGCATGACGCGCGAGACCGAGGACCTCAACGCCGAGCTCACCACCGCGCAGGTCTTCTCGCGCCTCCTGCCCGACACCCCGCAGAAATACCTCGGCCTCTACAACGACGCCGACGCCGGCAGCTCCCGCGAGGCCACGCTCCGCAATCACCTCATGGTCCGCCGCAATTACGAGGCCCTGGTCTCCGGCGACGGCGCCTGCGCCGGCTGCGGCGAGAAGAGCATCCTGCGCTCCGCCGCCTCGGTCACCGAGGCCTACATGCGGCCGATCTATCACAAGAAGGCCGACCGGCTCCGCGCCAAGGCCGCGCGCCTCAAGGCCGAGGGCCCGGCGAAACTCGCCGCCCTCAAGGCCCGCAACGAGACCGAGCACGCCCTCTTCAAGAAATCCTTCGCCCATGTCGTCGTCGGCCTGGGCGGCGAAAACGACGAGGATACCGCGCAGCGCATCGCCGACTACGAGGCGAAGCACGGCGCCATCACGGACGCCCAGCTCCTCGACGGCCTCGGCGCCGTCCTCGAGCAGGACGCCTTCAACCACAAGGATCTCCAGGCGATCGACGGGCGCCGCGCCAACGGCATGTCCGTGATGATGATGGGCGCCAGCACCGGTTGTAACACCGTCTACGGCTCCACCCCGCCGGCGAATCCGCACCCGTATCCCTGGATGAACTCGCTCTTCCAGGACGGCGCCACGATCTCCTGGCTCATGGCCGAGTCCGTCATCGTGGACCACGCCCGCCGCTCCGTCTCCCCCGAGCGCCTGGCCACCGCCCTCCTCGACCGCACGGACAACGTTTCCAGCGAGGCCGAGTATTTTACGCTCACCCGCCTCGACGACGCCCTCATGACCGAGCAGGAAATCCGCGAACTCCCCAAGGTCTGGGTCGTCGGCGGCGACGGCGCCCTCGGTGACATCGGTTTCCAGAACGTTTCCAAGGTGATTCTCCAGAACCGCCCGAACGTGAAGATGCTGATGCTCGACACGCAGGTGTACTCCAACACCGGCGGCCAGAACTCCGACTCCTCCACGATGCTCGGCGGCTACGACATGAACCAGTTCGGCGCCGCGTCCCAAGGCAAGTTGATCGAAAAGAAGAACGTCTCCGAGGCCTTCACCAGCGGCCACGGCTCGCCCTTCGTCGCGCAGGTTTCGATGGCCAATGCCGCCAAGCTCTACAAGGCCATGCTCGACGGCCTTGAGTATCGAGGCACCGCGTTCTTCCAGGCCTACACGACCTGCCAGCCCGAGCACGGCGTGGCGGACAACATGAGCGCCGACCAGGCCAAGATGGTCCGCGACGCTCGCGGCATGCCCGAGTTCGTCTTCAACCCCCGCAAGGGCGAAACCTCCCAGGAGGCCTTCGATCTCAAGGGCAACCCGAGCATCGACCGCGACTGGTGGCGGACGAAGTACTCCACCACCGGCGAGGACTACAGCTTCGGCGTCGGCCACTGGGCGATCACCGAGGCCCGCTTCCGCAAGCACGTGAAGAAGATCAAGGAGGAGGACGCCGCCAAACTCACGCTCATGGACGATCAGCTTTACCTGATCACCCAGGACGACGTGATCCATCGCCGCGTCTTCGACCCGAACCACCGCAGCTTCGTCAAGAACTTCGGCTGCTACATCAAGGCCGAGGAGCACGGGAAGATAAACTATTACGCCGTGACGCGGCAGATGGTTCTCTTCGCCGTCGAACGCCGCAAAGCCTGGCGCATGCTGCAGAGCAAGGCCGGCGTGGTGAACAAGGACTACGTCGCCCAAAAGGCCTTCCTCGCGAAGGTCGACAAGGGCGAAGTCCCAATCGCCGACGCGAAGGCCAGGACCCGCGACCTCGTCGCCGCCGAACTGGCCGCGGTGAAATAACCCGCGAACCCTCTCCTGCCTTTACCCAGGGCCGGTCTTCGGACCGGCCCTTTTGTTTAGAGGCTGTCAGGCACTTCCTGTCGTCTGGAGGGCCGAGCTCCGTCGAGGCCGAT
>CAINHV010000577.1 GCA_903848965.1 uncultured Opitutia bacterium
GACATTTTCGGGCGCTTTACCCCAACGATGAATTGTATTGGATTATTGGAGGCGACCAGCTGCCGAAATTGCACCTTTGGAAGGACATTGTCGAGTTGGCCGGGATCGTGCAGTTCATCTTCCTCGAGCGCCCAGGGTTTCCCGTGCGGGCCACGCCGTTAATCCCCGGGCTGCGGCTGCTCCGTTGCGACGGTCATCTGCTGGCGATCAGTTCGACAGAACTGAGGGAGCGCACGCGTCAGGGCCTGTCCCTCGATTACTTCGTTCCGCACAAGGCCATCGTTTACATTAAGCAACACTCCCTTTATCGCGATCCGGTATGAAATTAAAGAACCCGGCAGCTTTGGAAACAGTCAAACTATGCTGCGGCCTGCTCGATGGGAAGAAGGCCGGTGACCTGACGGTCCTCGACGTCTCCGGTCAATCATCGATCACTGACTACCTGATTCTCGCGACCGCCACCTCAGGACCCCATCTTAGGGCACTTCGGGTTGAACTTGAGAAGGGGCTTGATGCGGTCAATACGTATCTGGTTGGCATGGAGACGTCGGATGAAAGCGGTTGGATGGTCATCGATGCCTTCGACGTCATGATCCACCTCTTCCTCGCTGAGACCCGCGAGCGGTATGGACTGGAACGTCTTTGGCGAGATTCGTCTGAAGTATCTGTTGATAAAATGCTTGGGAGACAAAAGACGCGCAAAGCGAAGGCGAAACCGAAGGCGGCTAAAGCGACATGAACGCGAGCGACCAAGACGCGGTGATTCCGGTCGGACGAAGCAATACGTGGTTACACGATGCAGTAACTACCTAGTCGGCTTAGGTAAGGACGGACCTTTTGTCTTGAACTAACTTGGTCGTGCGAGCTCCATAACCACGCTGCTCAATTCCGAGCCGTATAGTATATAATACATAATCGTTAGAGAAAAAGTACCCATGAAAAAGCGCATCAACACCTCCAAGGGCTTCACCCTAGTCGAAATTATGAT
Organism: uncultured Opitutia bacterium; assembly: GCA_903848965.1. Classification (GTDB taxonomy): domain Bacteria; phylum Verrucomicrobiota; class Verrucomicrobiia; order Opitutales; family Opitutaceae; genus ER46. The sequence continues at coordinate 989 of CAINHV010000577.1, forward strand.
CGTCGTCGTCATCATCGGCCTCTTGGCTGCGATGGCGATTCCTGCCTTCCAGAAGGTTCGTACGTCCTCTCAGGACAAAGCGGTAATGAACAACGCCCGCCAGCTCGCGGCTGCGGCCGACCAATATTTTCTGGAAAACGGTGTGTCCTCGGTCACCCAGGGCATGCTGGTCGGTTCGACCAATTACGTTAAGTCCCTGAACTTGGTCGCCACCGAGACCTATCCTGCCGGATACACGCAGGGCGAGGCGATCACGGTTCTCGCGATCGCGGGTCAGCGCACGATCACGTACGCTCCCTAATTGGGCATATCGTTTCATTGCACCGGCCGCCCGAATCTCGGGCGGCTTTTTTTTGCACCGGGTTTATGCCAAGAGGCTTTCCATTTGTCCGACCAACTTTACTCTCCGGCTTACGCATGAAGAGCCCAGCCTTCGCCCCGATCCTAGGGGATCGCCGTGCCTGGTGTTTGGGCGTTTCGGCGGCGTTGGCGATAGGACTTGGATTTTTCGCGATCCCGGATTTGCCAGCGATCACGTTTGTTTCGAAAGCCGGCTTTTGGATCGTCCTGTTTACTTTCAGCCTTTTCGTCCGGGCGGCTTGGACTGAGTTTTCTGGTGAGGTCAGGCGCGCCGGATGGGCTGGAATCGACTGGGTGAGTGTGGCTGTCGTCGGCGTCGGCGGGACCGTCCTGCTCGTCCACGAAACCTACGGGTTCAAGATTGTCATGGATGAGATCATGCTGCTCGGCGCCTCCCTGAGCATGCACTTGGACAAGACCGTGCTCGTCCCTATTCGTGGCAGCGATATTCAGGGAAGTTTCGTGGTTCTGGACGGGCTGATGGATAAACGTCCGCTGTTTTTCCCATTCATGGTGTCGTTGTTGCACGACTTGACCGGCTATCGGCCCGCGAATGCCTTCATCCTGAATTCCGGATTAACGTTCGTCTTTCTTTCTTTCGTTTACGTCACGGGCCGTCTGTTGGCCGGTCGGATCGCAGGGTGGATTGGCGTGGCTCTGTTTGCCGGATTGCCGCTGTTGGCGCACAACGCCACTGGAGGAGGCTTCGAATTGCTGAATCTGGTGATGATTCTCGCCACCATGCTGCTCGGCGCCCGCTATGCCCAAAAACGCGATGCCAACTCGCTGGCGTTGTTATGCTATTCGGCGCTGCTGCTCGCTCAAGTTCGATACGAATCGGTTATTTATCTGCTGCCGGTTGCGCTGTTGGTCCTTTGGGTCTGGCTGCAGGAGGGACGGACGGCGTTGAGCTGGCCGGTGATCATCGCCCCGCTGTTGATGATCCACTATCCGCTGCAGCATCGGATTTTTGATCTGCGAACGTCTGCCTGGGAGCTGGGAAGCCGGCCCGGCTACACGACGCCGTTTTCGCCGTCCTACATCGTCGACAATTTGTCCCACGCCGTGGGCTTCTTCTTTGCCGCGCCTTCGGAGCAGCCGAATTCACTCGTTCTCTCGGCTCTGGGTTGGGTGGCCGTGCCTTTCTTTGGGCTCCTGTTGCTGAAACGGTTTCGGCGCCTTCCACTGGAGAGTCCGGGAGTGGTGGCCGTCAGCATATTCGCACTCGGGTTCGCCGCGCAGTTCCTCCTCCTGATGTGCTATTTCTGGGGTAAATTCGACGATGTCGTCATTCGTCGCCTGAGTCTTCCGACGCATCTCGGCTTGGTCATCGCGGTCATGGCGGTCCTGCCGCAATTCGCGAAACCCGTGGTCGCCCGGGTGCTGCTCGGGATCGCCGCACTGGGTCTGGTGGCGAGCGGCGTTCCCTCGATGGCGGCCCACGCCTACAGTCAGGAATATCTCCCGGGCCGGGAAACCGCATGGCGGCGCGCTTACATGGCGGAGCAGCCGCGCAAAGACTATCTGGTCATCGACAATGATTCGGTCCTGTGGATCGCCCACCAGATTTCCTCCACCCCGATTCTGCAAGCAATCAAGAATCGCGACCGGATCGTGTGGAATATGAAGAACCGGACCTTCTCCGACATCCTCGTATTTCAGCGCTTCAATATCGACGCCGAGACCGGGAAAATGACGTTGCGCGACGGCGATGATCTCGGTCCGACCTTCGTGCTCGAGACGGTCCGCGAAGAGCGCCTGCAGACTCTCACGTTGTCGAGACTCAGCCGCGTGCGCGAGGTGCGGGAGGGCGAAGTCTCCCTGACACCCCGGGAACCCGCGGATCACGTCGTGCCCAAGAGCCGGACCGAGATCGAAAAGCTCCGCCATGCCTACCTCGAGAACTTCGTCAAGATGCTGCCGTAGGCTCCGGCCGCCGACTGAGCTTGTATAGGCGATCCCATGTGCCGCGATGTGATTGGCGCTTTGCTCCGGTTGGGGCGGGAAACGACGGCGAAGCGCTGGCTCGGAGGGTTTGTAGCGGTCGCGCTGGCGGCAGTCGTATTTGGGTTCGCGATCGTGCCGGCGGCGAAGGGGCGCGGGCTGATCATGACTTGGGGCTATTACTACATGCTCGGCCTGTTCGCGCTGTTCGTATTTTACGCGGCCCGGGTGGCCTGGCCCCGCCGGGATGTCTGGAAGCCCTGGCTGCGGCGACCGGGCTTTGCGGGACTTGCGATTGGCGCGGCGGCGGTGTTCGCGCTCTGGAGCGATCCCTTCCGGCATAAGATTCTTTTCGACGAATATGTCCTGCAGGCGACTGCCCTGCACATGCATTCGACCAAGGAGATCGGGACTGTCATCCGCGCCTATGAAATCGCGGGCTCCTGGGTTCCGATCGATACGTTCCTGGACAAGCGCCCGTACTTTTTCGCCTTCCTGGTTTCCCTGGCGCACGACCTCACGGGATATCGGCTGGCAAATATCTTTTTCGTCAACGCCCTCCTGACGCCCTGCCTGCTTGGGTTGGTCTATTGGCTCGGCCGATTGGTCGGGGGACGCGGTCCGGCCCTTTTCGGGGTGGCGCTGCTGGCAACCATGCCATTGCTGGGGCAGCAGGCCTCCGGCGCGGGGATGGAACTCCACAATCTCACGATGCTCGCGCTGGTGATCGCACTCGCCGTGCTCTACCTGCGATCGCCTGATGCCGACCGGCTCTCGCTGCTCGTCCTCGGCACTTTGCTCCTTGCCCAGAGCCGCTACGAATCCGTGATCTTTGTTGGCGCGACCGCGGCCGTCATCGCGGCCGGCTGGCTGCGAACCAATCGTATGATGTTCTCGTGGCCGGCACTGGCCGCGCCGCTCCTGTTGGTGCCATATGCCTGGCAAAAGCGTTACGTCGACGAGTCCGCCCTGCTTTGGCAGCTCGCTGAAGGCCAAACGGCGCGTTTCAGCTTCGAGTATCTCGCGGGTAACCTGGAAGGCGCTTGGCTTTTCTTCTTCAACACCGGCCGGGACGTCGCCAATTCCTGGTATCTTTCCATCCTCGGCATCGCCGGGCTCGCGCTGGCTGCTTTCGAGGCTGCCCGGTGGTCGCGGGTGAAACCGCGACCGGTCCTCGCCCCGGCGACGATTGCCTTGTGGGCTTACGGGATCTGCATCGCGGGCAATCTGACGCTGCTGATGTTCTATTACTGGAGTCGTCTCAACGATGTCATGGCTTCGCGTTTTGCGCTCCCGATGTGCCTGATTCTAGCCCTGGTCGCCGCCCGGCTCGTCTCTGTCGCCGCCGACCGGCGTATCGCGGCGACGCGCTTCGCGGCCCTGGGCCTGGTGCTGTGGCTGCTGGGGTGGGGGTTTCCGGCGATGGCGCGCCGCTCTTACACCAACATGAATCTCGTCATGCAGGAGGTGGAATGGGAGCACGAAAAACTCCAGGAGCGCCGCGGTCCACTGCTGTTCATCACCAACAAATCGACGATCCCTTTCGTGCTTTGGCGGGTGCCGACGATCATCAACGGCGTGGGCCGGCAACGCGGTGAGCAGATCAAATATCATCTGCGCGAGGGCACCTTCCGTGAGGTGATCGTCGCGCAGGCGCTGCGTCCGACCTCCGCGCAGGGCGAGATGGGCGTCGATCCAGAGGACCTCATGCCACCGGAATTCCGGCTCGAGACCGTGGCCGAGAAACGTTTCGGCGGCCGCTGGGCCCGGCTCAGCCGGCTCGTGGCCGTGGAAGAAGTTTCCCCTTTGCCGACCGGGGAGTCCTCCCGTCAATGAGCATCCGGCCTCAGGCGGGCGAAACGCGTCTGGTTGCGCCAAGCCGGCTTTCGCCATGGGCCTGGCGTGGTCTGCTCGCTCTCCTCACGCTGGCGTGGTTCGGGGCCTTCGCCCTGAAGCCGATGGCCTTCTTTGGTCTGGGGGTGAATCATTTCGGAGTCTGGTTCCTGGATGCATTTGCGATCCTCGCGTCCAACGACGCCGCCGCCCGGGGCTTGGATCCCTACGCGCCCAACCCGCTCGATATTTTCCACCGGCCGCATGTGTATTCGGGCTGGTGGCTCTATCTGCATCCGCTGGGGCTGACGCGGGCGCACACGATAGCGGTCGGATGGACGCTCGGACTGGCCTTTCTTCTCTCGGTCCTGGCCTTCCTGCGGCCGCGCTCGGCGCGCGAATTGGCCTGGTATCTGGCCGTGCTGTTGGCCTCCCCGATCCTGCTGGCGCTCGATCGGGCCAACAACGATCTCGTGGTCTTTCTCCTCCTCGCGGCGGTCGTTCCCTGCCTCATGAGCCAGCGAAGCCAGTGGCGACACTGCGCGATCGTCCCCGTGGCCCTCGCGGCTGGGCTCAAATTTTATCCCGCCATTGCAGGCCTCGTGCTGCTGGCCGGAACCGATCGCCGCGAAATTAGACTCCGCTTGCTCCTCACGATCGGGCTGTTTCTCGGGGTGGCTTGGAGTATCGCCCCGGACTTCGCCCGCCTGGGTCAGTTGGTTCCGCGGGCCGAGGGCATCATGAGCTTCGGAGCCGCCAACCTCCTCGAAGCCGTCGGCCTGACGGGGCGTCCCGGCACCCTCGCTGGCCTCGGCCTGGCGGGGGCCATCGTGATCGTTTTCCTCCGTACGCGGATCTTCGACGGATGGAAAATCTCAGACCAATACCAGTCGGCTTGGCTGAGCTTTGTCCTCGGCGCTGCGTTGCTCGCGGGCTGTTTTCTCACGGGGACCAACTTTGCCTATCGATGGATCTTTGCGCTCTGGCTCGCGCCGTTCCTTTGGCACGCGCCGCGCGATCCGCTGACGCCCGCCCGCGTGAGGCGGCTGGCGGGTGTAACCGGCGGACTCCTCATTGCCGTGCTCTGGTGCGACACGGTCGTGAGCGCCTTCATCAGTCGTTTCATGGGTCGGGTGCCGGCCGACGATCTCGTCGCATGGGCCGATCGGATTTTCCTGATCGAACAGCCGCTGACTTGGGCCTTCTTCGGCTGCCTGCTTGGATTTCTGGCGCACTTCGCGCGTGGGCGAGTCCAGGCGATCTTCGCTCGTGACTAGCACCATGTCCGGCTTGCTGGTCTTCTCCGTCCTGCCGTTGCTGACCGCGCTCGTCTGGCTGCGGATGCGGGAGCCGGATTGGCGTGGCGCGTTGATTCAGGCGAACGTGGCTTGGGCGGCGGCAGTCGCGATTCTGACCGAGGCCCTCGGCGGGGTGCACCTCTTTCGCTCTGGGCCCGTGGTGGCGCTATGGATGGTGGGCAATGCTGCCGTGGCGGTTGGCGTATGGAAACGGCGCCAGGGCTTGCGGGTGCAATGGCCGATCTTCGAGCCGTGGACGCTCGCGCTGGCCGGCGGCGTAGCCGGGCTCGTGGGACTCGCGGGCTTCATCGCCTGGGTGGCACCGCCGAATACGCCCGACGTTCTCGCATACCATCTCCCACGACAGTTGATGTGGCTCCAGCAGGGCGGCGTGCAGCATTTCGTCACCAGCGACGAGCGCGCTCTGATGATGCCGCCGCTGGCCGAGATGATTCAGGCTCATGCCTTCCTGATCGCTGGCTCCGATCGCTGGGCAAACCTTCCCCAGTGGTACGCCTACGCGCTCGGTGCCGTGGTCGTCAGCGTGCTGGCGCGGGACCTCGGTTGCGGACGGCGCGGCCAATGGCTGTCGGCCTTCGTCTTCCTGACGACACCCATGGCCTGGCATGAGGCGACGAGTGCGAAGAACGATTTGCTGGTCGCTGTCTGGCTGGGAGTCTTCCTCTGGATCGCGCTGAGAATCAGTCGGGCCGGGCGAGCGGGCGTGTCGGACTGGCTGCTGGCGGGCGCATCGCTGGGCATCGCACTCGCGACCAAGACGACAGCCTGGCTGTTCGTCGCCATGCCCTTGGCCGCCCTCGCGCGCCGGGCGTGGCGGGATGGGCGCCGGGCCTGGCTGGTGCCACTGTTTGTTCTCTTGATCGCCGGGCCGCACGCCGGGCGGAACCTCGCCTGGTATGGCACCCCGCTCGGCGAGCAGCCCGCGGCCGAAGGTGGAGGCCAGGGCGCGGAAACGTTTTCCCCGGGCACGCTATTATCGGGGGCGCTGCGGAATGCCACGCTTCACCTCGCGACCCCTTCGCTCGCCGTCAACACGGCCCTGCAGAAGGGGGTCGAGCAGATCCACGAAGCTGTGGGCCAGGATGCGAACGATCGCCGCACCACGCTTTGGTTTCTCCGTTATGGCGTGGAGTGGGGGCCGCAACACGAGGCGATTGCCGGTGCGCCGGCACACTTCCTCCTCGGCCTCGGAGCGCTGGCCTGGTGGCTCGGCCGGCGTTCCTGGCGGCAGACGTCCGCGCTCCCGGTCGCCTTTGTCGTGGTGGGCGCGCTGTGCTGCTGTCTGGCGTTGAAGTGGCAACCCACGGGGGCCCGGCTGCATCTCCCGATTTTTCTGGTTCTGGCCCCGCTTACGGCGTGGGCGGCGGAAGGGCTCGGGCGCTGCGCTTCCGTTTTCGTGGCGGCGGGATGTCTCGCGGGCTGGGTGCCGGCCTCGGAGACACAATTGCGCCCGTGGCGTACGGCCCCGACGATCTTCAGCACCAGCCGTTGGGAAAACTATTTCCGCTTTCACCCGCGCGAACGTTTGGCGGCGGAAATGACCTTGGTGGCCTTGGAGGCCGCGCGCCCTGCGAGCGTGCAGGTGGTCTCGCGCCACGGGTTTCCCGCTCCGGTGCTGGCTCGGTATCTGGCGGAGCTGGACGGGCGGCTATGGGGCGAACTGCCTTCGGCGAATCACGAAGTCCCCGGCGCGGTGCTCGTGGTCGATCCGTCCGGGCGACCGTTCCCGCCAGAATATTCCGCCCCGGGGTCGAAGGATCCCTTTCGCGCCGTGGGCGGGCTGGCGCCTTACGAACTCTACCTGCCTGCCCGTGGCACTATCGTTTCGTCACCGTCGCCTCGATGAGTCCGGCCCATTCGCGAATCGATCCCGCCGTCGCCGCCTGGAGCTCCGACGCGCTGAGTCGGTGGATGAGGATCGAATAGCCGATCTGAGCGTCCGGTTTCCGGACGCGGAGGTAGTGACACAGCCGGGCAAAGCGCAGCAGTTCGTAACGCCGCCACGCCGTCGTCCACTTCTCCGCCGGGACCTCGCGCTGCAACTCCAGTCGCCGCCGGGGTTCGTCCTGATGGCTCAGGAGGTCCGGCTCGATCGCCCGCAGCCGCTGATATTCCGACTCCAGTTCGAGGGTCCACGGGCCCCGCACCGGGCTGTAGACGTGTTGCAGCATGGTCGCGCTCACGGCGTAGAGGCCGGGTTTGAGCGGGTGCCACGGCCGCGCCTTTCCGATTTCGGGCAGCGAGGGAAGCAGCGTGGCCTTGAGACCCTCGTACGCCGGGTCGCCGGTGCCAAAATAAGAAAGGTACACTGGCTCGCCGGAAGATTGCGCCGACACCCACCGTTGCAGTCCCGGCAGGTCCTGGCCCCAGTCGAGCGAGCTGTCGACGAGGTGGCGCCAGCCGTTCGCGGGCCCGCCAGCCAGCGGGTTGAAGTAAGCGAGATAGTGCGGGCGAATCCACCACGCCTCGGCGGCATGCCAGGCGAGCAGGGCGCTGATCGCCACCGCGGCCAGCGGGCGGCGCAGCGTGAGACACGCGCCGAACGCGCCGGCGGCGATGAAGAGCGGGGGATAGGTCGGCAGGATGTGCCGGTCACCGATGTTGAGATGGCTCACGATCGACGTGGCCCAATAGACGCCGAAGAGCGCGATCAGCGGCGTCAGCGGGCGCAGGCGAAGCCACGCCGCCCGGGATCCGGCCGTGCCCGCGCGCCACGCCCCGGCGATGACCCCGCCCGCAACGAGAAGCAGGAAGGGCAGGGTGCTCTTCACGAGGAACGCATACGGGAAGAACGAGGGCCAGCCGACCAGGCTGTATTCGCCGTTCAAGAACGCGCCGCGCTGCTTCGCGAACTGGAGCACGAAGGTGAAGCCGTAGAGAAACGCATCCGGCAGCAGCTGCCACTCCCGCAGCCCGAGCAGGATCGGGCGCGGCCAGCCCAGTTCCTGGGCGAGCCAGCCCCAGCCATGATTGTAGCTGGCGCCGGCGGCGAGCGCGGGAGCGAAAGGTTCGAAGCGAAATCCGTAGAAAAGCCAGATGATGCCCCAGCCCACGACGAGGTGGAGGGTGCTGGAGCGCGCGAGCCGGAGCACCGGCCGCCACCAGCCTTCCGTCCGGACCCGACCGCCGATCCAGACCGCGGCGCACAGGGCGAAGATCGGGAGGAGCAATGGCGCCGAGAACTTCGCCACGCACGCGAGACCGAAGACGACGGCGCTCAAGGCTGCGTTCGTCGGACCGGGGTGCTCGAGGTGGCGCCACCACGCGCCGGTCGCAGCGAGGAAGAGAAATGTCATCACCACGTCCGACGTCGCCAGCGCGCCGTGGGCGAGGAAGGCGGGAAAGAACACGAGGAGCAGCAGCGACAGAAAGGCTCCGCGCCAGCCGAAGAGGCTTCGCGACCAGAAGAACACCAGCAGGCCGGTGGCCGCGCTGAACAACGCGACCATCGCGCGCCCCGAGAAGAGGAGCGCGTCGGTCGACAACCCCTGTTCGTAGAAAAAAGCGTGGCCGTAGTTCCACACATCGGCCTCCTGCCAGGTGGCCAGTGTCGGGGAGGGAAGGGGCGCGCCGACGAACTTCGACGGTAGTGCAGCCCAGCGCTGCGGCAGATTGACGTTCTCAGGCTGCAGCCGGTAGTCCCCCAGGGTGTTGTAGGCATGCCCGGCGGTGAGGTGGGCGATTTCGTCCGACGTCATCGACTTCTCCACCGTGGCCGTGATCGCCAGCACGGCATGGCCCAGCGCTAGCAGGATCGCGAGGGCAACCAGAAATCCGTGGGACGGCGTGAAGGCGGAGCGCGACACTGTTTTGAACTTGGAGAAGAGTGACCGGCGAAACAACGTCTTCCCAGTCCCGATGGATGCCGCAGAATACGACAACATTGCCGCCCTCGAGCAGGAGCACTGGTACTACGCCGGCAAGCGGCGTTTCGTGCGGGACTGGATCCAGAAGGCGAGGCCGCCGCAGCGGGAGAACGTGTTGTTGGACTGCGGTGCCGGCACCGGCGCATTTGCGAAGGAGATGGAGGGGCAATGCCGCGTGCTCGTCCTCGACGACCATGAGGAGGCGCTCCGGTACCTGCGCAGCCGGTTCCGACCCGATCAGATTCTCAGTCTGGCCGGCGATCAGGTGCCGTTGCCCGATGGTTCGCTGGAGTACGTCACGGCGCTCGATGTTCTGGAGCATGTGCCGGACGACGGCGCCGTGGTGCGCGGCTTTCATCGCCTCCTCAAGTCGGGCGGACTCGCTGTGGTCACCGTGCCGGCGAGCATGGCGTTGTGGAGCGACTGGGATGTCGCGCTGCATCATTTTCGGCGTTATGACCGCGCTCAGCTGCGGGCGCTGTTTCCGTCGTCAGATTGGGAAGTGCTCCATGCCAACTACACCAACGTGCTGGTGTATCCCGCGGTGTGGGCCGTGCGCAAGTGGCGCGGCTGGCGGCAGGACCCCGGAAAGAAGGCCGCGGTGAACCGCACCGAAGACCGGGTGCCGCCGGGCTGGCTCAACGCACTGCTCCGGGCTCAATTCACGGCGCTCGCGCACTGGCGCGTGCCCTTCCCCTTCGGCGTGAGCCTGGTGCTCGTCGCGCGTCGCCGTTGAGCGACCCGGTCATTTCCGCGCCGCCCACCCGGCCGACGTGTAACGTATTACGTTACAAACATCGCGTCGCTGGGGAAAAGCCCGGGGCGGGCTATGTAACGTATTACGTTACACGTCGGCTTGGGTGCGGGTAGTGGGGGAGGGCGCGTCAGTCGGTGCGTGACGCGATGAAGCCGATTGGTGGAGCAACTGTCTTTTCGTGGCGGCGAGCGTGTGCGAGTGCGCGCGCCAGTCCTTAAGTCGTTCCGCTCTTTACCACTCGCTCACGCTCGCGACCACACTCGGCTGACTCCAAACGAGTCGAAGCCTTGTCGCTGCCGCTGGTCGGCCGGTCCCAATTCGCGCCGTAAAACGGGTCCGCCGCGATCCGGTCGAAGTGCCGGCCGTCGACGGCACGCTTCCGACTACAAGATGAGCCGCGCCTCGGCCAGGGTCTCGCCGGCGGCATTGCGCAGGTAGAAGACGGCGTCCTGCGGCCAGGCCGCCGGCACCTGGTCGGTCCGCAATTCGAGCCGGATCAGGCCGCGGGCGGTCCAGGGAAACGTGACCGGCCGCCCGGGGCCCGCGTCGGCTCCCGTCGAGTTGATCGGGGTCAC